>JAUSGG010000112.1 GCA_030649165.1 Armatimonadota bacterium | reverse complement strand
CGATGATACCCGGTGCTCGTAGTAGTTCCGGACCTGACCGTTCTGCCAATACGTTTTGAATCTCTCCGCTTTGATCTCGCCTACAAGCGCGCCATTGGCCGGAGCCACACGACGGATGTTGCCGATTCTGCCGGATGCGAGAGGGAGCTGCATTGCAACGCCCTCCGGGGATCGGTCATAATCGAAAGCGACTGTGCCAAGACCACGAGTGGCGCGCGTAGGAGCGAATCGGATCATAATGCCGGTGTAGGCGGGCTGATGGTCCAGCTTCTCGTAAAGTAGTCCGACGGAGTAGTTCTTGACGTTAATGCCCAGGAACGCATTGTAGCCCTTTTCGCTTGCGCCCAGTGGCTCGGGACGCAGGGGAAGCAGCCCGGCTCTGACTTCGAAGCGCGGGGAATTGCCGATGCGATAAGACCCGTAACACTCGATGGCGTTGCTGCCGCCTTCTCTGCCAAACCCCCACTTTATGCCCGTAAAGTGCGCTCCTAATCCCGATGAATGCGCATAGTCAAGGACAGCCAACGCGCCGTTGTAGCCTGTTTCCGGCCCGGCATTGAGCTCGGAGACACCGGGAACCTGGTCGAAGAGCGATATGGCGTCGGGATATGGAAAGCGAAGGTGCCTGGTTGCGCCGACCCGTAGGCTGCCGCTCAGAACGCCCCGGAAGGAATTGTGAAAGCCGTAGGCTTCGACGTAGCCTTCGTCGAAATGCGGGCGGACACCCCGCAGGGCCTCCAGTCGCCGGTCGCTTCGAATCACAGCGTGCGCGCGCAAGCCGGGGGCGAGATCGACATCCCCGCGGAACTGCAGATTTCGCAGATTTGCCGTGTTGTTCCAGGCAAATAGACCAACGCTAGCGCTCCAATCTCCAACGCCTTTGCCTACGGTTGGGAGAAACCAGCCGCGCGGCGACGGCCTCTCGTTTTCCGGAACCTGCGCCAGCGAGCCGGCTACCGAGCAGGCTACCAGAACACAGATGACTATGCCGGAAAGCCTTGACTTCATGACTCACCTCCACGATACCGCGGATGGGAACGTCTCGTGTCGGCAGCACAAGCCGAACTATTGCATTTGTCAAGATGTCGCGTTGTCCAGTCGAACGGTATGGACAAAGCTGCCGTCTATTATCGGTACGTCGTCATTATCGGAACCCAACGCGCCGAAATTTAGGCAGCGCCGTTCGTCTTCCGTAATGAGCTTTCCGAATAAGCGCTTGATCTGATCGAGGATGCCGGACGAAGAGCGAAGGGACATAGAGGAGCAAGTCCGGTTCGTGACAGTGAGCCTGAACTATCGGATGTACCTGGCCGAGAGAATCCGAGGCCCGGGGCTAGAGCTTGGTTTTCTAAAGGAATTTCTTCGTAACAGTTCAGCCTTCCGGGCATCGTCATTTCGAGCAACCGACCCCGCAGGCGGGGTTATTTCGGAAAGGAACCACCCCGTTGTTTCGGGATTTGAGGGTTGGGCGTCATACGCATAGTATAGCGGACAACTTCGGGTCCCAACCCGGAAATCCCGAAACGGGGCGCTTCCTTAGGAGCGGAGCGCCAGCGGAGTCGAGAAATCTGCTTTTGACCGTGACGCAACCGGAAAAAGCAGATTCCTCCACTTCGGTCGGAATGACATTCCCGCGAAACTGAACTCACTCATTTCTTCCCCCAGCCCTTGACATTTCTACGATTCGCGGTATACTGCAATAGCAGTACGGCAAATGTAGTACTAATATCGCGGTATACGTTTGGAGGTAACCTCAAATGGCGGACAAACGCGACTTACCGCCGAGCGAGTTCGAGGTGATGCGCGTCATCTGGGAAATGGGCAGCGCCACGGTTCGGGATGTGCACGACAAGCTCAGCAAGGACCGGAGGCTTGCCTACACGTCTGTTTCCTCACTCCTGGGCCGCCTTCGCGATAAGGGCTACGTGGAAGTGGAGGAGCGGGACGCGGCGTACGTGTATCGGCCATTGGTGTCACAGGACCAGGTGGTTCTCAGGAAAGTAAGCGATCTGGTGAATCGCGTGCTGGGAGGGAATCTTGCCCCGCTCGCAAGCCACATCGTCCGCAGCCGCAAGCTAACGCCCGAGCAGATCAGGGCGCTCGAGGAGATAGTGAACTCGGAAGAGAGAAGGGATGATTAGCATGGTGGAATGGCTATTGAGCGCGTCGATCCCGGAGTTGCTTTGGAAAGTGTCAATCCAGGCCGCGGTCGTCGCGGTTGTCATCTGGCTGGTGTCGCGGGCGGCCCGGAAGGCCCCCGCACGGATCAGGCACGCTTTGTGGGCGCTGGTGGTCCTGAAGTTCCTCATACCGCCATTTGCGCAGCTTCCCGCGGAACTCGGATTCTTGCATTATGGAGACCGGACTGCCGCGCGAGCCACGACAGCGATAAGCGCTCCCCAGGGAACCGCCAATGGGACTCCGGCAGTAGTCGCCGATCCGTTGTCCCGTCCTGCCGAACCTGATCAGTCGCCACTCCGCCCGGATCTTGTTGGTCTTATTTGGGTGGTGGGAGTCGGAGTGATGGCCTCCGGCCTTCTCTTCCGCCAGGCACGACAGGAACTCCTGATTCGCACATCCCGACCGGCGGGCACGGCTTTGCTGGATATATTCAGAAAATGCGCGGAAAAGGCAAGAGTAGTTCCGGTTCCGCGCCTGAGGATCTCCGCCGGAGTACCGACTCCGCTCTTGGTCGGCCTCTTCCGTCCGATGGTGATTCTCCCGTGTCTGGCGGCGGAGCCTGAGAATGCGAGCCATCTTGAGGCGATGCTGCTGCACGAACTGGCGCATATCAGACGCCGCGACATGGCTTCCCTGTGGTTGTATCAGTTGGCGAAGACGCTATTCTTCTTCCACCCCGCGCTGTGGCTGGCCGGGTATGAGATGAGCAAAGAGAAAGAACTTGCGTGCGACGAACTCGTTATTTCGGCGACCTGGGTATCCCCGAAAGACTACGCCGCAGGCTACGTGGAGGCGCTCAAGATGTCGAATGCCGCGATAAGCATGCCCGTGTGCCTGGCGATGGCTGAGCCTTACCAGGTGGAGAAGACTCGGGTCGAGAGGATTCTTCGCGGGCCGGCGCCAAGACTTGGCGCCGGATGGATAGCCGTGTTCGCGGTAGCCGCCGTTGTGGCGCTGCCGACCTTCGCCGGAATCGCGAACACGGACGATCCGGCTGCGTCGCGTCTCGTCACGGTCCAAGGCCCGGGCCTGATAGTGACGCTCAGCGATAATCGCGATGCCGGCCCCGGAAATACGGTCCGTCTTGTGCAGGACGCGGACATCGGCGATACCGTGAAAGAACTGTTTGCCGCCGGCGCCGAAGCCGTCTCCGTGGACGGCCAAAGGTGCACCAGGACTACCGAGATCCGATGCGCCGGCCCGACGATTACCGCGAACGAGGTAATGCTTGTTCCTCCTTACGAGATAAAAGCGGTAGGTGATCCAAAAACCCTCGAGAAGGCCCTCAGGGCCAAAGGTGGGATAGTGGAGCGTCTGGGCCTCCGCATGATCGCAATCCAACCATCCCAGCGCGTCGTAGTCGAGCCCTTTGCCGTCGCTGCAATCGATGAGAAGACCGGCCCGCGCGGGCCTTCGCCTTCGGGAGACGCGATGTACACACCGGACCAGATTCGCGCCACGTCAGCGGAAACCTTCCTGGAACGAATGCTGTACGCCGAGCCGGGATACTGGAAATTCGCCGCGTTGAATGCCCTTGCGCAGAAAGCCAAGGATAGTCGCGGCAAGGCCCGGCGTTCGATACTGTCCCTGGTCACGGGGGCGATGCACGATAAGAGTCGTCCGGTATACCAGCGCTGGCAGTGCTGCTATGTGCTCAGGGACTGCGGAGATGCAAGGGCAGTGCCCGATCTGATCAAAATCCTGCTTCACGACGAAAACGAGGTGATCCGCAGTGTCGCGGCCGAGGCCGTCGCGGGTTTCTCAAGGAGCGCGGAGGCCCACGAAGCGCTGCTGCAGGCAGATCGACAGGAAACCAGCCCGAGGGTACGCGAAGTACTTGACCGCCACCTGGGTCAAGAAGCACGGGAGCGCAAAGGCAAATGAACCCATGTGGCCCGTGAGCCTGATATGACATCCGAACAACGCTAACTAAAGCGAGGGGTTTACCATGCGTCGCACCTGCTATCTGTTGGTCCTAGCGGTCTATGTGCTCGCCGCCTTGCCGGGCGCGGCCCAGTCCATCGTTTCGTATACGCCGGACGATATCCGGAGCATATCGGCGGAGACGTTCCTGGAGCGCATGGCGCAGCCCGACCAATTTGCCGCGATGAATGCTCTTGCAAGGAAAGCCAAGGAAAGCGATGCCGCGAGCCGGCGCTCAATTCTCACTCTGGTCATAGCGGCAATGCAGGACAAGAGCCGTCCCCTGTTTCAGCGCTGGCAGTGCTGCTATGTAATCAGCGGTAGTGGAGATGAACGGGGCGTCCCCGATCTGATCCAAGTCCTGCTTCGCGACGAGTCGGAGATTATGCGCGCAGTGGCAGCCGAAGCTCTGGCGGACTTCCCCAAAAGCGCCGCGGCCCATGACGCATTGCTTCAGTCCGCGCGCCAGGAAACCAGCGCGAGGGTGCGCGAAGTGCTTACTCGTCGTTTAGGTCAGGAGATGCCCGCCTCTACCCCGGGCTCAGCGCCCGCGGTGGCGCGCGCTGTGGACGAGAAGGCTCCGTCGGGACCGCCGGAGCCTCCCGCCGGACCGGCGCGCCCGGTCGCCAAACCGCTGCCGTGGCCCTTCCCCGGAGACTACCAGGCGCAGAAGATCTTCAACAACTACCAGCAGGCGACCGACGGCTACATTCACTGCGGTTTGGACTTCATACACCCGGCCGGTACTCCCGTGACGGCGGTCGGCGCGGGCTACGTGGCATGCATCTACACCAACTACCCCGACTGGGTAACCCACCACTTCTTCATCGTAACCCCGACGAAGGGCGGCAACAGGGGATGGTGTTACACGCATCTGGACCCGAACACGTTTACCTTCAAAGAGGGCGATTTCATCCGCCAAGGGCAGGTCTTGGGGTCATTGGTTGACTTTTCAGTGGGCAACCAGCCAGGCGTTGCTCACCTGCATATTCACTACGTGGCCTTCAACAGGGAAACGTCGGGGAAAGTAAACGTGCGCAGCCTGTTGGATCCACTATACTTCTTTGACTGGAAAGACACGGAGCCGCCCGTCCTGCGGCCTTTGCGCTTCGTATCCGCGGTCTCCTCTCAGCAGTTCGAGGCTGATGCCGCCGGCGTCGTGACCGTGAGCGGCAAGGTCGATGTCCTTGCTGCCATTACGGACTGCGCCTACCAGAACCATGCCGGCAACCTGGGAGCGCCGGTGGTCATGCTTTCCATCAGCGACGGGACGCATACCACGCAAAAACTGGTCCTCGACCATCGTGGTGACGTCGGTGACGAGAAGCAGACCAAGCCGCTCTACCTCTCCTATGAGGAGAAAAAGGCGTTCTTCAATCCCGACTCATTTCCCCGCTACCAGATGCTGCGCGTAACGAAGACGGATGGCGACGGCAGGATCACACCGCGCGACGCGGATGAGTGTTGGGACACCACGGCGAGGGACAGAGCCGGTAAGCCCGTGTGGCCCGATGGTCAATACTCAGTGAACGTGTATGCGTGGGATATCGCGGGCAACCGAGCGGTCGCGGGGGCGACGGTTCATGTCAAGAACGGATCGTCCGCCGGCGAGTCAGACAGCAAATCGGCTCCTACACGAGGCATAGCCGTCATCGCGTCGGACATCGGACACGATTACTCGGTCGATTACCTGTCGGACTTCGTGTCGTGGGGACGTTTTTCGTTCGTCGTCGTCGACTGGGCGTGGATTACGCATCATTGGGACAGGACGGACTTTGCCCAGGTGAACCGCCTGCTGGGCAAGCTCTCCGCGCAAGGCGTTCAGGTCGCGGCCATGTACCGCCCGCGGTTCCTCTCGAACCCCACGGTAGCGACGCAGGTGGGAGCGGACGGCAACCCGGGTGTGGATCACGTCGAGATTTGCTACTCCGACCCCTCGGCCCGCAAGTGGGGGGTCGCGTGGGGCGAGAAGATCATCGAGAAATGCCCCGGGTTCAAAGAAGTCATCATCTACAACCCATTGAATTCCTGCCGCTGCCCCAAGTGTACTGCCGCTGCGGCGAGCGGTCCGTATGCGGCCGTGACGGGCTTTCTTTCGGAGGCCGGGTCGGCATGGCGGGCGAAGCAGTCCGGGGTAAAGCTGGGTCTCGTTTCTATGCCTGTTCCGGAATTCTGGAAGGCCAACCTGGCGGTCGCGGACGTTGCGCATCCGTACTTGTGCATCAAGGAGGACGTCGACCCTGCCAGGGAAGTGGCCAACATTCAAGCGGTTCGACCCATAATCAAAGAGAAGATGGGTTCGTGCCTGGGCAAGATCACCTGGGAAGAAGGCGCCAAAGTATCGATTGAGAAGCTGAAGACGGTCGATGACCTCGCCGCCAAGGCTGGGATACCGTATTTCTTCTGGACCTTCGACACCCTGTTCAAGTCCTCTCTCTATGATCCGAAGGCCGTTTCTCGCGCGTTGGGAATTGGCCAACCGGCCGCTGGCCCTGCCCCCAGCGCCTCCCCTCCAGCGGCGCAAAGCACTGCCAAACCCGCGGAACCATTGAAAGCGCCGGATGCTGCCAAACGCCGGTGGGCGCGGGCGTTGCTCGAAAAAGTGCAAAACGCCGAACGTGGAGCCACCCAGTTCGCCGCCATAAACGCCCTCGCCAAGAAAGCCGGGGAAAGCAATGCCGTGGACCGCAACGCCATTCTGTGGGTGGCGATAGCGACGATGAAGGATACGAGGCTCCCGGCGCCGGACCGCTGGCCGTGCTGCTACGTGGTCGGCAGCAGCGGAGACAAACGCGGTGTGCCCTATCTGATCCAGGCGCTGCTGCACGATGAGTTGGACATCATGCGGTCGGTGGCGGCGGAAGCCCTGGGAGGTCTGCCAACCAACACGGAGGCGTATGACGCGCTCCGGCAGGCGGCCCAGAAGGATCCCAGTCAGATGGTGCGCGACGTGATTGCCAAATACCTGGGCAAGGCGATGCCCGCTCCGGACCCGGGCTTCGTGCCCCCGGCGCCCAATTCAGCCGGCGGAGTTCAGGAGTTGGCCCCGTCAGGACCGCCGGAGCCTCCGCCCGGACCGGCGCGCCCGGTTGCCAAACCGCTGCCATGGCCGTTCCCCGGAGACTACAAGGCCCAGAACGTTTTCAACAACTACCAGACCTGCACCGACGCTTACATCCACCTCGGCCTGGATTTGATTCACCCGGCCGGGACACCGGTGACGGCGGTCGGCCCAGGCTATGTGGCAGGCATTTCGAGCAACCCTCCTCACACCCATGATTGTTTTGTCGTAGCCACCGCCAAGGGCAGCGACAGGGGATGGGCATACACGCATATGGACCCGCGGACGTGGACATTCAAGGAGGGCGATTTCATCCAACAGGGGCAGGTCCTGGGAAAGCTGGTCAAATTCGCTGTAGACGGCAAGCCCGGCATGGATCACCTGCACCTCAGTTACGCAACCTTCTCCATAGATGCCTCGGGGAAACCAAATGCCCACGCCCTGCTGGACCCGCTCTACTTCTTCGACTGGAAAGACACCGAGCCACCTTCCTTCCTTCCTCCGCGGTTCGTGTCGGAAGGGGCTGATGATAAGCAGTTCAAGCCGGATGCTTCAGGTGTGGTAACAGTGAAGGGCAAAGTCGATATTCTGGCCGCCATCACAGACAGCTCCCACGCCGGTCAGACGGCCCTTTTCGGCGTGCCGGTGGTGATGTTTTCCATCAGCGACGGAACGCACACTATGCAGAAACTCGTCCTGGATCACCGGGGCGACGTCGGGGACTGGAAGCAGACCGAGCCGATGTACGTCCGCCGCGACGAGACACGAAAGATGTTCAACACCAGCTTCCACCCGTATTACCAGACGCTGCGGGTGACGAAGACGGACGGCGACGGCATAATCACGCCAAGAGACGCCGCGGAATGTTGGGACACGACAGCCATGGACGCCGGCGGCAAACGCCTCTGGCCCGACGGCCGGTACTCCGTCAACGTCTACGCCTGGGACATCGCAGGGAACCGTGGAGTGATAGGCGCAATGGTCGAGGTCAGGAACGGGCAATGACCCGTCACAACCTCTCCGCTTCTTCCCTTGCGATCCGGCACCAGTCGATGACGTTTTGCGGATTCCCGCCGATCGTGTGGTTGTCCTTCATGATCACCTCGACCCGGCGCCCGCGCGTGATCTCTACAGCCCTGCGCATGTCTTTACGGATGCGGTCCTTGTCGATTTGGGGCAGCGCAATATCGGCCGGGTTCGGCTTCCACGAGAATATGTAACGGTCTCCCAGCTTCTCGGCCATGTCCGATACGTCCGCCCAAGCCGAAACAGACACCCTTCGCAGCCTGGGAACCTTCTTGACCACGTGCCAGCGTTTGTCGAGCGGTTCGCAGCAGCCGTAGCAATTCAGCCCGAAACGCTCAAGGATCGGGAGCTGATACTGGAATACGAACTCTTCGAACATCCAGGCAGATATTCCTACGGTTTCCTGGCTCTCGCAGAAGCCCCACATGTCCCTCGGATGGACCCGCTTTCCATCGAAGTCGGACCGCGGCAGTTCGTCGGTGTAGCCAAACCCGCCGGAGCCGACGTACGTGCCGTCGTTGTTCAGGCTGAGCAGGTTGTTCTCCTCAAGGAAATCCAGCTTCCGCAGAGCGCAGTCTCTGAGGAACGCCATCAGCCTGTGCAGACCCTCGGGCTCGTCATACATATCGATCATGATCTGCTCGAGCCCCCTCAGTTTGGCCAAATCCCACGTCATCCCGAGCGACCACCACCAGCCGGCTTTCAGCCGAACCTTGAGGATGTCGCCGAATATGTCGTTTGCCGGCGCAAGGATGGATTGCGTGGCTTCGTAATCGACCGTGATCTCGGGAAACCGCAGTTTGCCCATATCCTCATAGGACTTGAGAGGGCTGTCCCAGGTGTACGCTCCGCCGCATTCGCCCCCGATCCTGGTCTCACGCATCCCCCAATCGGTCTCGGTGGACACGTAGGGCACGTTGAGGAACGGTTCGATCACCCGGTCGTCGCCCATCGACTCGCCCCAGAACAGCTCCCGTCGCAGATGCCATTCCCAGCCGCGGGCCATATCGTTCTCACACTGCATTTGGTCCTGGGTGATGATCTCCTTCCATCCGTTCTCAGGATCGCAAAAGATCACCGGACGGGTTGGCTGAAGCGCGTTGTGCGCATACCAGAGGTCGCGCTTCCGTTGCTGGACCGGGCGCGCCGCGAGCTCCGCGACCTGTTTCGCGAGACGGCGGAGCGTATCCACGTCTTTCTTACCGATGTCTACCATTTGCCTCCTCGAAGAACATCTATGGTAACAGTTCAGGAACCGAGAGAAGATTCACCCTCACCCCGTTCGCTACGCTCAGGGCAGGCTCTAACCCTCTCCCTCAAGGGAGAGGGGATTACGCTCGTGCTCTCTCGAAAGTGAGCGTCGAAAGAGACCGTACTCGCCATTCCTGAACTGTTTCCATCTATGGGCTGTCAGCTACCAGCGATCATTTCTCAGCGCCGCTTCAAATGTCCTCCCGCCGCCAAACCACCCACGCAATGACTGCCGCGGCCAGTACTCCCGCGCCGATCAACGCCGCGAGCGTTAGCCGCGATATTCCCGACGGCTCTTCTACTACCTCCGGAGCGGGCGGCTTCAGACCGAGGGCCGCGCGGGGGTCGGGATTGCCGGTCTCCACCGCCCGCCTGACGAACTCGTACAGCTTGGCCCGTCCGATCTTGTTCTCGATAAACTGCAGTGACCGCAAATCCGATTTGTAGTCTTCGGGCACCCTCATCTCCTTGATTATCGCGGGGTCTTCGAACTTATTGTAGAGCTTGCTTTCCCTGCCGAGCGAAAAGTAGACCGCCGCCCCCTCGTGGAACCATTCCGGTAGGTGACCGCTTGACGCCAAATGGAGGTAAGCGTGGACCATCTCGTGAGAAAGGGTGTCGTGGTTTTCTCCGTGAAATTCACTTCGGATGAGGGCGATGTACCGGCCTGTGATTGTCACGCCCTGGGTATGACTTTTATCGGACCTTTTGACGCGCGCAAACACCGCCTGCACTATCGGAGGCATGGACGACTGGGAAGCGTATCTCCTAACATACACGAGCCCGGCCGGCAGAGGAATCTTCACCTCCTCCCGGAGCTTAACCACAGACCCTATGTTCGATGTGGAGAGAACGTGGGTCTCGCCGGTCAGAAACTCGGCGGCCAGCGCCGCTCGATCGCGCAACTCCGCATATTCGGGAGGGAGAGCCGGAAAGCGGGAAAGCTCTTCAGCAACTTTGCGGCAGTCCGAGGCGAACCGCGCCGCGGCCTGCCTGTCGGTAAACACGGGGTCTCTGATCTGGTCCAGCTTGCCGGCGGATAAAAGACGCGCGAGCGTAGGGCAGCGCTCCATTACGCCGTCGGTTTGAGCCCGGGCAACGGGAGCGCCGGAGAGCAGTATTGCGATTAAGAGTGGAAGGAATCTCTGCACGGCTGTCTTTATTATACTACGGAGCCTGGCCGGCTGGGGTTTCGCGTTGGAGTTTGGCGGTTTGCCTCCTTCGGCAGCGTCGCTGCCGCTCTGCTACCGAAGGATCCAGGAGGTTATGGGGGTTGTTGGTTCCAGCCGAAGCGGCGCTGAATGAGCGAACGCCACTCGCGCTCCAGGCCGCGGAACGGTAGGCCGGTCGACTGAGAGATCGCGCGCTGGGAATCGCTCCCTGAGCCGATCCGCTCAAGCGCGTCCCGCACGCTGTTGAGGCCAAAGCGTTCGACCCAGAACTCCAGGAAAGTCGCTGAGAGGTAGTAGGCCGCGCGGACAACCCGGAGGTTGCTGCCTGGCGAGGAAGCAGTGGCAAAAGCCACTTCCAGCTCATCTACGGAGAGAAGCTCCCGGCCTTTTGCCTGCGCGTCGGCGGATTCCCGCGCGCCACGCTGCGTCACGTCCCAGCACAGGTAGGTCGCAAGCCCCTCGTTCAGCCAGGCCGGCAGGTCCGGGCCGCCGAGTTCGCGCGCCGCTATGTGGGCAAACTCGTGCATCATGGCTTCGACGCAGTCGGAAGCCGAGGCCGCGCACTCATAGGGGATGCAGATCTTATCCAAGTCCAGCTTATGCACAACGTAGCCATGCGGACCGGAGATGAAGTCCAGAGGCGCGTCTGGAAGAAACACCGTGATGAGCGCCGGACGGGCGAACTGAACGTTCAGCAGTCCGCGCAGCCTGTCTCTTGCGTTGAGCGCCGCACTGCTGACGTTCTCGAATACCTCCGGAGGCGCTTCCCGGCCCAACTCGACGGACAGACTCCCCTCTACCTGGCGGACGGTCGATGCGTCGCGAGCGTCCGACTCGCAGGTGATGCGGTTGTAGAGTTCCGTCCAGCCGCCGGCAGGCCAACCGGTCTCTTCGAACGCGTCGTGGGCTACCTTAAGCGCGATGTCGAGACGATCCTGCAGGTAGAAAGTATCGGCGATCTCCAGATAGGCGCGAAGAGGCGCGTGGAGATCGAGGTGTTCTTCTTGTTGTTCCTGGCCGCTCAACGGCTGATTCTCCCTGATTACTTTCCGGCCGCGTCGCGCGGACTTATCAGCAAGGCCGTGTTGCTCTTGCAAAGGGGCGGGTCCACGGCTCCGCTTAAGAGATCGCGCCCGTTTATCCGCCAGTTCGTCCGGTTCATCATCCCGAGCCAGTTGTCCGGCAGCATATAACCGGCAACGCGTTTGTCATCCGAGAGCGCCTGCATGTAGTAGTTGCCTGCATCGGGATTGTCGATATATTCATCCGCAACGCTCGCTTTGCCGCAATAGCGAAGGACGCCGCGGGTCACGTCCGAGAGCATCTGGCGATAGTCCCGCCACTGTTTGGACGTGTAGGGCTCCTTGGGATCGTAAAACCGGAAGAATGGGAAGAAGAGGACACTGCCCTTCCCGTATCTGAAGAAGTATCCGGCGCTCGTCGACGCGACACGCTTCGGATCGTAGACCACCGGCCGGCGTGTAACGGAGAACCGGTAGTCGCGCTTCAACCCGGCTTTTTCCTTAAGCCAACCTGTCGGCGTTACGACGAGCATTTGCCGCCCGCCCGCCGGTTCGGTCGTATGCAGGTAGCCGCGCTTCGCCACGAAAAGCGGGCAATCGGCGTCAATGCGCAGGCGGCCTGAGAGTATCAAAACGCCGCCGCCGGCCACGAATCGGTCGAGCCTGGAACAGTCGATGTAGCCCGGAAGGCCGTACCTGCGTTTCATCTCAGGCGAGTTCCAGTAGGTAAGCGAATCGCCGCCGCTGGAGTGCAGTATGACCACCTGATAGCGGCTGAAATCGAGGCCGTGCGCCTCCCACGTGGGAAGGAAGTCGCAGTACTTGAGCCCGGTCCATGCCATGTAGGAGGCGTACACGTCGCTCAGGCCGTCGCTGATGAGCAAGACACTAGACTTCTTCTTAAACCTCGGCAGGAGCTTCAATTTGCTCATGATTTCGGTGTTGATCTTCCATGACGCGGGATTGTCGAAATCCTGGGGGTTCTCGAAGAAACCGATAACGTCCGCGCCGGCCAGGTACGCGCAGATAGTGCGGCTCCTTTTTGTATCGAGAGGAACCTGCGGATACGCGGTTGTCCCGGCCATTCCACCCATGCTGAAGTTGATGATCTCTGCGTTCGGATAGAGCGTTCGGTAAGCGCGCTGCCAGGAGAAGTTAAAGGTTGTCCCGCCGTACGGGTCGGCTATCACTCCGTCGAAGTATTTCGCCTCCAGGTGATGGTCCGTGCGGGGATTCTCGCCGGCGGAGTTGATCAGGTCCCACGTGAACGCCTTGAGCCCCGGGTATTTCCCGTGGATGTACCTGGCGAACTCCACCTGGGCCAGGCTCTGGAGGCGCGTGGAGACCCAACGGTCGAAGAGGTAACGCTCGCTCGCGCCCCAGGCGCTCTCATCGGCGAACTTCAGGCCGGTCATGCGCGTGAAGTCCTTTTCGTGCCGGCGGACGTTGGCGATGTGGACGCCTCCGACTTTGGGATTGCCCCAGCCGCTGTACCAGGGGACGCCGTAGGAGTCCGAGTGCTCCTTGAAGGTCAGGAAGTCGTCCGGATTCTCACGCGGGCCGACGTCGGTCCCGAACTGCATGCCGGTCTCTTCCAATAGATGCACGCCGTAGAGGTTTTGCGCCCCGAACCCTTCAATGCAGGTATCGACAACGTCCTTGAAAAAATCGGCGCGCGCGGACTCGTCGAGCGCGATATTGGGAAAGCCGTACTTCGCCCAGGGAAAGTCGCCGCACGGGCCCCACCAAATCTGGAGGACAATCCGTTTGTTCGCCTTGCGAAGCATTTCCGCCCGCTTATGGGCGAGCCTGCTGTCCCAGTTCCTGCCGTGTATGTGCTGAACGCAAATGTACTTCATACAGTCGGCGTCGAGGATGCGCTTGAGGCCGACTTCAGAAATCGCGTCCAGTCCGTAGGCGATCACCGCGCCATCCACGGCGCCGGCTTTGCCGGAGTACATCGGGATTATCAGAAGCGCCCAAAGGGTCGCCAGTAAGACGAGTTTTTTCATAGGGTATCCTTCAGTTGTCTTGTTTCGGGATTTCCGGGTTGGTATTCGACGTTGTCCTGTAATCCATTACGTATGACTTCCAACCCTCAAATCCCGGTGTCAATTGGTGGCAGATGATTTGATCCCCCTCACCCCAGCCCTCTCCCGCGGAGGGGAGAGGGGGCTGCTCTGCCTTGTCGCGATAGGCTGGCTCTCGACTCCCAGGGCGGCGCTCCTCTCGCGCGGAGGAGGAGAAAGCAGTTGATGGTCGTAGAATCTAAGTAATAATTGAGCGTGGTGAACATGAATACCTCTCTTGTGCGCGTGATAGCTCTAACTGTTCTGGCTCTTTGCGGCGGAGGCGTGTTTGCCGCCAGTCAAAAGGAGGCTCCTGTGAAACCTGCGCATCACCGTGCCAAATGGATGGCCGATGGATCCTACGGCGTGATGGTCCATTATCTGCTTTCCCCCGCGGGTGAGACGCTGGAGGCAAAGACGGCTGAACTGAACCGTATAATCGACGCATTCGACCTCGACACATTCGTGAAACAGTTCGAGGAAAGCGGGGCGGATTGGCTCATCTTCACGATCGGGCAGAACACGGGGTACTACAACAGCTCGAACAGCGTTACGGACCGTCTGATTCCGGGACGGACGCCGAAACGTGATCTGGTGATGGAGATGGCTCAGCGCGTCAAGAAGCTGAAGAAGAGGTTTATCGTATACTTCCCCGCGCCGCTCGAATCGCCGACTCCGCCGGATATCCAGCAGGCGTTCGGTTGGAACCAGGAGGACCAGACGCATTTCTTCAAGCGATATCACAATTGCATTCGAGCCTACTCGGAGAAATTCGGGAGCCTGTGCGATGGGTGGTGGTTCGACGGGTGTTACGACTGGATAAGCAAGGGAAGATGGGACTGGTCGGACTGGATTGCGCCCGCGCGAGCGGGCAATCCCAACTCGATAGTCGCCTTGAACGACGGCGCGTTTTGCGTCGCGCGGGAGAAGCCCGTTTCACCGCGGCAGGACTACCATGCCGGTGAGGTACACCTGCTTCACAAAGGGCAGATTGTCTTCGGCTATCCACCTGAGGGAGGGTTCAAGATTTCGCGGGACGGGCGGCTGCTGTATGAGGAGAACCCGGCGAAGCTGTATATGCCGAAGTCGCAGTATATCGACGGCGTTCAGTGGCACGCGCTGGTGCCGATGGACTCCAGCTTCAATGCTCCCACGATACCTTACTCCGCCTGCCACTATTCGGACGAGGAGCTTCTGCAGTTCCTGCGCGGGTGCAAGTCAGTGAAGGGAGCCGTGACATTCAACGCGCCAATAGACATAAACGGCCACATACCGGCAGAGACGGCGGCGCAGTTGAAGCGGATTGGGAAGGTGGTGCGCTAGAACAGGTTCCCCCGGTTCAGCATCCCGTCGGGGTCGAACAGAGCCCTAAGGGCGCGCATTTGGGCGATTGCTACCTCGCCGTACATCAGGGCCAGAAACGGAGCTTTGAGCTTTCCGATGCCATGCTCCGCGGAAACCGAGCCGCCCATCTCCACGATCCGCCGCGCCCAGGACAGGTAGAGCGATTTGCCCCGCTCGTATTCCTCGACGCTGTTCGGCAGAATGTTCACGTGCGCGTGGTTGTTGCCGATGTGGCCGAAGATTACCGATTCGAGGCCGTTGGCGGCCAGGTCTGAGTTATACATCGACATTACCGCTTCCAGGCATTCGTCCGGGACCGACATGTCCGTGCCGAGTTTGGTCAGCTCGGCGCTGCTCCGCTTGCGCTCGTCGATGAGGAGATTGACGGCTTCGGGGATGGCGTGGCGGAACGCTTTGATCGGCTCAAGTTCACGGTCGCTCGTGGCGTACCAGGTGTCATCGTCGCTCACGCCAAGGTTCGCCAGAACGTCCGTGACCCGCAACACTGCTTCTTCCAGTTCCTCGTCGCTCTCGCCGTGGAATTCAATATAGATGGCGGTGTGGTAGTTCGGACGCAGGGCCGGAATATCGGCAAACGCCGGATTGTCGGATTTCGCCCGCCGCAGCAGGTTGAGCGCGTCGCTGTTGAAGAACTCGATGGCCACTGGGCGGGTTGCGAGGGGAGGCGGATCAGAAATCCGCGAAGAGGCGTCTGGGAATGGAGTTCCCGGACGATCAGCAACGCCCTCGCCCCTTGCCGCCCGCACGAACTTGAGCGCGGCGTCCTCGGAGGGGAGGAAGATCGTCAGGCCGTGGATCGCCTGGGGCCTGGGAATGAGTTTCAGCTCGATTTCCGTGATTACGCCGAGCGTGCCTTCCATGCCGATGAAGAGGTCGATCAGGTCCATGTCTTCGGCGACGTAGTAGCCCGCGGCGGATTTCACATTGGGCTGGGTGCAGGAAGGGAGATCGCCGGAGATTACGCGGCCGTCTTCGGTAGTCAGGGCAAAGGAGCGTCCGCGCGCATGGTTCTTGCCCCGCCTGATGTGGAGGACGGAGCCGTCGCTCAACACGACGCGGAGAGACTCGACCCAATTGCGTGTGGAGCCGTAGTGGAACGTCAACGCGCCTGACGCATTTGAGGCGACCATGCCGCCGATGGAGGCGGAAGTCTCCGTCGGATCGGGCGGGAACAACAGACCTTGCGCTTCGACGACCCTACATATCTCCGCAAGCGTAGCGCCGGGTTGGACCGTCAGGCGATGCCCACCTGGTTCGCCCCGGATTTCGCCGATCGCGTTCATCCGGCTGAGATTGAGGACCAGGCCGCCCCGCGGCACAGCTCCCGCGACGAGGCCCGTTCGCGCGCCCTGCGTGGTGACGACGATGCGGCGAGTGTGCGCTTCCCTCAGCGCTTCGATCACTTCAGCCTCAGTGGTGGGAAAAGCGATGAAGTCGGCGGTCCCGACGCGGCGTGACTCATCGTGGAGGTAGTCGATGTAGTCGCTAGAGAACGGTTTGATGAGGTCTTGCGTCACGACGGCCCTTTCCTCACAAGATGGTGATGCTGTGTTACGTAACACTTCTCCGAGTTGCGGAAACCACCTCTGATTTCAGGCGTCGGACGTACCGGGCTCCCAGCCAATCTCCTGGTTCGACTTGTCCGCCTTCGGGACCAGCGCGAACCGCGGTGTCAGTTAAGTTCCGCGGGCTCGTAAGAGTTCACCACTGCCGGCCAAGCCGGCGCCTTCACTCCGCTGGTGTCAACCCAAACAACTTAACTCCGTGCCTCGGAACCTCCGCGCTCACTACCGTATCCACAGCGCCCAAATCCCGCCGCTTCCACAGATCGCGGAGCACATAAGTCCCTTTGAGCCCCATCTGCTCCAGAGTGGCCCGCATTTGCGCCGCCTTGTCCGTCAGGTTGAACAGCGCCAGATAATGGTTTCCGGCGTCATCGGCGGCGGCCCAGGCCAGGTGGTCGTCAATTCGGTAGAGCTGCCTGTTAGAGTGGCTGTTCTTGACGATGGCCAGGACCTCTTCGTTATTGAGCAGCGACAGCGTCCACTCATCGAGCTCCGGCAGGTTCGCCCCGACCATCAACAGCGAGCGGAAGAAGTACCAGAGCGTCATCATAGTGAGCTGCTCGTCGCGGGTTAGGCGGGTCCATCTCTCATCGTGGCCGGGGAGGTCCTCACCGGGAAATATCTCCAGCTTGCCGATCGGGATCATATCCAGATCGGGCCAGCGGCCGTTGCCCCTGTGCTCGTTCCACTGTTCACAGTACTCGAAGTTCTTGTAGATATGCGGCCACTCGTCCCACAGGTCCGCCGAAAGCCGCCAGCAGTGCGCGTACTGTTTGACCGTGTCCGCGTCCGCCGGCGATGTCGGTCCGGGCGAAAGGCTCAGGACCATATCCCTGCCGCATTTGTCGATGGCATTGCTGACCATCCGGATGTCGTCCGCGTAACAGGGCTGGTTCTCACGGCAGGGGAACGACAGGTCGTCTGCTTTGATGAAATCTACGCCCCACTCGGCGAACAGCTTCATCAGAGAATCGTAGTACTCCTGAGCGCCGGGCTTCGATGCGTCTATGCCGTAGGTATGCTCCCACCACGGACAGATGCTGCTCCTGTCGACAATATCGCCGGCCCTGGCAGTGGAGCCGAGAATGGGAGTGTTCTTCTCCACTGCCTGTCTGGGAATACCTCGCATAATGTGAATCCCGAGCTTCTGGCCTTTGTTGTGGATATAGTCCGCCAGAGGCTTGAACCCTTTACCGCCCACCGATGAGGGGTAAAGGGTAGGCGAAGGAATGGGCCGCCCGTAATCGTCCAGGTTAAGATACTTAATACAGTACGCGGGTCTTGGGGCGGTATATTCCGCATACCATGCGATGTCTATGACTACGTACTCCCAGCCGTGTTTCAGCAAATGCTCGGCCTGGTAGTCAGTGTTGGCTTTTACGTCTTCCTCTCTCGCCTTTCCTCCGAAACAGTCGTAGCTGGTCCAACCCATCGGTGGGGTTGGCGCGAGGGACCATTTGTCTTTCATTTGTCTCCTCTCTTTGCCTTGCCCGCCGCCGCGAGTTCCTTATAGGTCTCGAACGACAGCCTGCGGTGGCCGTCGCTGGATATCAGGCCCATCGAATCCGTACCGTCGTTCAAGTAAGCCGGTCCGTCTTTGAGCAGGAACCAGTAGATTGCCTTGACCTGCGGCATGCGGCCGATCTCCCTATAGACGCCGCGCAGATGGTCGGCCTGCATCTGTTCCGTTACGTTCGCGTTGACGGCGAGGCCGGTCTCGGTGATCCAGAGCGGTTTCTTACTATCACCGTGTTTTTTCATAAGCTCCACCGTATCACGCGTGAGCTTCGCGCAATAAGCCGGGCCCTGGTCTTTAGTCGCAAGCACGTACGGATGTATATTGACAACGTCGAAATATGGCCCGCCCCCCGCGTCGTAAATGTCCCGGAGGAAGTTCTCGACCTTGCAAGGTGACCACGGGTTTGCTATGATCCCGTTCATCTGCAGCCCGCCAAGGACGACCGTGGCCTTGGGATTCGCCTTCTTGGCTGTAACGTACGCCGATTTCAGCAGACCGACGTATTCCGGCACGTTGGGAAGCGGATTGTAATAGCCTTCGCCGTTCTCTTCATTCCATATCTCCCAATAGCTGATGTCGCCCTTATAACGGCTGACGCAGCGCCGGACGTACTCCTGCCAATCCTCCAGCCGCTTGGGAGCATAACAGTCAGGGAACCGCTTGCCTTCTATGGGCTTGACCTCGCTCGCCCATGAGGGAACGCTGCACAGGACCGCGAGTATCTCGATCTTTGACTCTCTGACAGCCTTTACCATACGATCTACCCTTGAGAAATCCCACTCCCCGCGCTCCGGCTCGACCACGGTCCATCGCACTCCCATACGCACCGCCTGGACGCGCGCCTCCTTCATGGCCTGTATCAGGCCTGGAACCTCTCTGTCATCGGTCCACACAAGATCCTGGTTGATGCCGAAGTAAGGCGTTCGACCGGGAGCGGCCGCCGCGCAAAGCCTGCTGCCAAGCAGCAAGATAACGATCAAACCAAATGTCCTACTGCTCATCGCTTATCATCCGACTCCTTCCAGCTATTGTCAGCACAATCCGTAGTGGATTGTCAATCCCGAGAGGTAACAGTTCAGGAATAGGAAGTAAGCGCCGCTTAATGTCATCTCGAGCGGAGCGCCAGCGTAGTCGAAAAACCTGCTTCTGTAAAGTGGCCGGAAAAAGCAGATTCCTCGTTCCTCCTAATGAAACGCCGGATGCGTTGCGGGAACTACAGGTAGCGATGCCAAAACCTCAGCTAGAAAAGGCCGTTTCCGCAGGATAGGCCATGCGTTTCATT
>JAUSGG010000096.1 GCA_030649165.1 Armatimonadota bacterium | reverse complement strand
AACCCCATGACCCTATAACCCTATAACCCTATAACCCTATAACCCTATAACCCTATAACCCTATAACCCCATAACCCTATAACCCTAAAACCCTTCCCCCGTTTGCTCCCTTTGCAGTTTAGAGCAGAGGACCGCATGGGTACAGAAACCTCGGAACGTCTAATAACGCTGAAAGTAGGTGAACCCAATGCAGGACATGAGATACCTACTCGACCGGGAAATAGGCACTCTGGAGAGAACCGACGCGGATGAGTTTCCGCTGACTGTCGCGCCTGATTGGGACGGACTGGTCTCAAAGGCAAATTGGATGGTGGAGGTCATCGACAGGCACCTGGATTTCGAGTCGAAGCTGCAAGGCAGGGACCTCAGGCCGATTACGCTGTGTCCGGAGCAGAGAGTAAGTCTGGCGACGGACCTGACCGCCGTATAGTCAAAGAGGCGATTGACCGAATGAAGAAGCTGTATCCCGACGCGATCGACGTGTCGCAAAGCGTGGCGAATCGCGCCGTACGGATAATCGAGAAGCACCTGCGACTTGCCCAGGTGGAGAGAGCTCGAGACCTGAGCGAGGAGTCCCGGGTTCGTTTGTACAGGGACCTGCGGGCGTTTCTCGATACGGAGAGCGGTGGAAACGGTCAATCCCTATCGAAGGGTCAAAGGGAAGGACTGTGGGCTCGTTTTCTGAAGAGGATCGAGGAATTCCTCAGCTTCAGCGAATCAAGTACCGGCGTGTATGCGCCGCTCGCGATTTGTCCGTGCGTAGTGTACTGCGATGGATTTCGGCAGCAATTTGTGTCGGTGACGCGCGCGGAAGACTTGAACAAAAGAAGCGGTCGGAGCGAGACCGATTGAGTCGTCATTGACTTGAGTCGGGCGTCGATACCGCGGGAGCCGCAAGCGATCGACGCCCTTTTAACGTACCAGGCGGTCGTCAGCTATCAACAAGCTTCCTCTCAAGAGCCTCGATCACGCTCAGAAGATATCTGACTATGCAATTCCTATGCGCGTTTCGAGGGCAGACGAAAACAAGGGCGACACGCAAGAAACGCAAGCAAAAACCCTCCATTTGTTACACCTTACACGTTATACCTTAACTATCGGCAATCATTCTCCTCCCGCGACATCACCCTTCTGAAAGAATGTAGGGAAAAAGCATCCAGAAGAAACACCCCAATTCTATTGACAATGCACCACATGTTTGGTAAGTTAAGTCAGTTTGGTATTTCAAATGGGCATAGCTGTATTCTGTTGTGCTCAGGAGAGGCAATGAAGCAAGCGCAGACAGCCAAATCGGGCGTTTCTGTAGAGAAGTGTCCGGCCAAAGCATCCTTAGATATACGCGAATGTCACCCGTGTCGGCTTACGCTTGAAGCTACACGTCCCCCACCTTCTTTCCGCAGGAGGTTCACTTCAAAGCACTGACGGTTATTCTGAAAAGGGGAGGAATTGGCATGGAAAGACGATGTAGGTTGGTGTTCCTGGTTCTTCTTACGATGTTGTTGGCATCCTTACCGGCTACGTGCGCGTTCGCAGCCACAGCTGCAGAACAAGCTCAAGTGATGTACGACCGAGCAGTTGCACTGAATGATGCTGGAAATGTTGCAGACGCAATAATGCAATTGCGCAGCGTATTAGTTCAGCCTGAAACGCCCGGCGATGCTAGTATGGGCATGGTGAAAGCACTGACTACGTGCACATTGGCCGAGACCTTGCGACAATCCGGACAGTTGGATGAAGCCCAGACCTTATTCAAGAAAGTGCTGAGCGATTATTCTCAATGTACTTCGCAATGCGCCGATTCTGCCATTGGTATTGCGAAGATATATCGATACAAGGGTGAAGATATCAAAGCCCTACAACAATACGTTGATGCCTTAGCAAAATACCCAGATAAGTTGAATAGAGCCAAGCTAGCGCGGGGTGGTATAGATGAGCTAATCAAAAGCATGTCCAACCTCTCTGCAGACATGAAGTCCGGTATAGACAAGGCACTCACCGCCTATGATACTGCAAAAAAGGAAGACGACGCGATGACGGCGGCCAGGCGAGCGGCCGTAGGAAAGGCGGGGGCGGGTGATATCGAAGGGGCAAAAGCCGACCTGCTTAAGCTGTTTGCTAACCCAACCGTGCAGAAATCGCGTCAGCAGCTATACTGGCTTGCGAATGCACAACTAGGGCTCGGCGATAAGACGAACGCTCGTGTCACATATGGAAAGTACGTGGTGCTTGCGGCTGAGGAAATGGACCCGGAGGGCTACAAGCTGGCGAGAATTAAGACCTCATATAGCCTTGGTGATTTTGACGCAGTCTTAAGTGAAGCGACAGACGCGGCGAGTGCCTATGCGGAAGGAACGTCGGCCTTGGATTTTCAGTACTATCTGGCGCAGGGTAGCTACTACTCTGGACAAGGCACCGAAGCCGTAAGGGCCTTCCGTCAATGCCTTTCATTGCCCGCTGCCCATCAAGAGCAGAACCGTGCCAAGCTCATTGAGATTGCGCAGAAACAGGTGATTCTGCAGGATAAGGAAGGTGCTCGGTCAACCTTCGATCGCGTGCTGATGCTTGATACAACTGTGGAGGTTCCTCAGGTCTGCGCAGTACATAAGGTGGAATACCTCTTCTGTCTTCATGACTATTCTGGTGTTATACTGGAGGCTCCCAAGTACCTCGCGCTGTATCCTGAAGGAAAGGACGCCGTTACGGTAACGTACTGGCTTGCACGGTCCTATGAATCCACAGACCAAGTAGACGCAGCTCTGCAGACGTACGACTCGGTTGTTGTGAAAGCGAATGCTACGGTATCTAGTGACTCATCAGGGGTCGTGCAGGATTCAGCCTGCCTTGCCCTTTATCAAGCTGGTGTCTGCCTGGCAAAGAGGGGAAGGACGCAGGAAGCCATCTCTAAGCTTGATCGGGCAACAAAAGAATACGCCGGTTCTGTTTGGCTAGAGATGTGTACGAAAAAACTGGCCGATATCCAGAACGGAAACACACAGTACTGACTGACTGATCCCCAGTGTAGCACGCAAATGTGCTGCTTTTGAAGGACCCGGAAGGTATTATGCTGGTAGAGAATACACTATGTCGTGCGACCGGGCTAATTCAACGACTAGGGCCGCCGGCAGTGAAAGGAGTGAAAAGATAGAGATGAAGAGGAAACCGAAGGAGTCAACAAGATTTGGTAGGGCCATAAGAATCGTAGGCGCAAAGCAACCGGTATTTTACGCCTACTGCAATTGTGTTTGCCCTGGCTGTAACTGCGCCTGTTCATCAAATAAGGACATGACCCTAGATACCGGGAGCAGTAACCTAAATACGACGGGTAAGAATGGCAGGAATGCGCCTGACCCATTTTGACCACTGATACCCTCTGACAGATGTGTCGGCGCATCAGTGTGACTAGCTCAAGAGTTCTTTACTGCAGGCCCGAGCCATCTTTGGCACTGATAGGACAATCTGCTTAGTGCCAGAGCGGCTGGCTTACGCAGGGATTACTTGGGCATGGTAGCTTGTATCCTTTTGGCCGCTATGAATGCGTGGTAACGCACTCGTGTTAAGCCAGCGTGAGGTGCGTCGCGTTCCTCGCGCTGAAATACGGTAGAGCGACCATCAGCCTTTCGTTTCTGAGAACGCAGCATTGCCGGGCATGATATAATCCTCGCTGGCATACCTCGAGGGTAGATACTAGTAGCAGCAGGTGTTGAGATGGTTTCAATTGCCCAACCGGTTCTACGAGGTTCGTTTGTTCACGTATTCTCGGCTGGTGATGATTTTTTGGCCTACGACGTGAATACGAATGAATTGCTTGAGATCACTCCTGCGGTTGTACGGCTCCTTGGTTCTTCCACGATGGATCGAGTGCTCGTGGAGCCGAATGAGCACGAGTCAAAACTAGCCCGACGCGAGCTACGCGAGGCGAAGCGGGTGGGTCTATTCTCTAGTAAAAGGCCCACGAGTCTACTAGAACCCTATGACTACTCTCAGGTACGAATGGCGTTGGCCCACGGGGTTAGGAAAACCACGCTAATAGTAACGGACCTCTGCAATCTCAGCTGCAGGTATTGTCGCAGGGCAGGAGCGTCTAACAGTAGTGAGAGTATGCAAGGACTAATGACTCTGGAGACAGCACGCGCAGCGATCGACTTCCTTCTCCGTCACTCAACTGAGGTCGAGGGGAAGCTGGCAATAGGCTTTTACGGTGGAGAGCCATTATTGAACCGAGGTGTCGTCGAAGATAGTATCTTGTATGCCTTACGAACGGCCCGGCCGAGGCAGTTGGCCTTTCACATGACAACCAACGGTACTCTTATCGATACGAAGTTCATCCGTTTTATAGTGAAACACAAAGTGCCACTTCAACTCACAGTGAGCGTGGATGGGCCGCAGTGTGTTCACGACACGAATAGGATTTCACGCGAAGGGGTGGGATCGTTTAATATCGTGTACCAAAACCTGCGGTCTATCTACTCTCTGGACCCTGAGTGGTTTAAGTCTAACGTGTCTTTCATCGTTACCGTTGCGCCACCTTTCGATCGTGTCGCCCGTGAAAGATTCTTTGAGGAATGGGGGTTGCCCTGCATGGGAAAGCTGGATACTAGCATGGTAGACCAAGATGACTGGTGCCCAATACCTACCAGTTTCGAAGGCGCAGCCTCCGACTGGGCGGCGAACATTGGCAAGGCACACCAAGATCTCGCTCAGTCACTGATCGCAAACGAGTATAGAGCCGATGTGGAGCGAGGGGAGCACTGGTTAGCACTAGACTTAGCTGGTTGGCTGTGGCGTTTCCATAAACGCTCCAAAACTCTTCTTCGCAAGACAGCTTGGCGCTCGGTCGCGTGCCTCATGGGCATTGATCGGCTAGCAGTTGCTCCAAACGGCAACCTCTTACCTTGTGAGAAAGTCGATTGGAGCAGTGATTTGTTAGCTCTTGGTGATGTCTGGAAGGGATTCGATCTTGAACGGGTCTTCGAGCTAAAAAGACGTATGTTCGGATATGTTCGCTCCCACTGTCGTTTCTGCTGGGCACTAAGGTTATGCAGCCACTGCCTGATATCCTCGTGTAGACCAGACTTCTGCCAGAACCAACTCGAAAGTCATTGTCAAGCTGTATTGGCATCACTGGAGTACAACTTGGGTATGTACCATCGCGTGGTATCAGTCAACCCGCACGCGATCGATCAACTGGAATGAGGGATATCCATGTTCGAGCCAATGAGAAGGTGCGCGTGGCTATTCTTGACGACGGGATAGACAGCATTCTTGCTGACCGCTTCGCTGTTGTGGTTGATGTCCGATCACGCAAACAGCGAGGTGGGAGCAGAACTGCGTTGCGCGATTCGAAAAACGCCCTCTGTCATGGGTCTTTATGTACACTCATACTTTTGAGTATATGCCCCAAAGCAGAGCTGTATATGGTTCGCGTGTTATCTGATGCTATGATAGGGAATCTGACCGATATCCTAGAGGGCATTGAGTGGGTGTACCAAAATCGTGTGGACGTCGCTCTGCTCGCGTTTGGCACAACGGACGCCGTACCTGGTCCGGAGCTATCCGTTGCTTGTGAACTGGCAAAACAACGAGGAGTCATCTTGATTGCTGCTGGCTACCCAACGACTTCGAATCTGCCTGCTTCTTATCCGAGCGTTGTGGGAGTCTCTACGGCTTGCTTCGCGGAGAGCCATACGAGTAGTCAGAATTCCACTGCTATTGATGTCTACTGCGATGGCCATTATCCACAGGAAATATGTCATCTTCTGAAACGGGGTGAACTCGAATGCGCCAGCTTTGCTGCAGCACGGTTCGCGGGGATTGTTGCGGAGCTAAAACGTATCAATCAGGGACTCATGAATGAGGATCTGCTTGACAAGGCGCGCGAGCAAGTCAGATCGGAACGAAGAACAAAGGAGAACTAGGCGTGCAATCTGGCTTCTACGAACCGGGCTTTCGACCAGGAGTTGGAAAGGTTGCCATATTCTGTTATTGCCAGGACATGCGAGCATTGGTCCGATATAGACAATATCTTAGGCTGCAGATATCCGGCGTGTTGGACATTGCCAGTTGGGCCTATCCCGGAGGCGATGTCGGCAGCTTGGAACAGTCCGGTGACACGGGTGTGCAATTCGTCGATTCTCTCGCACAACTCTCGAGACGCACTGATACGGTGATTGTTGGCTCGCTAGCTAGGTATGGAAGCGATCCTGCCCCTATTCTTCGATACATTGCCGATCAAGTTGTTGCTCATCGGCTAAATATGTATTCTCCGTTAGCCTTGCCTCATCCAGGCCTAAATGATCAGTTGCAGGAATCCGGCCACAGACTTTGGTGTCCCATCGGACCGGTCGCCAAACCGGAAAGGCAACCAGAACGATTTCCATACGTTCCGGTGCCCGCCATTGCGATTATGTCAGTGCCACCGGATGCTACGTATAACGAGGTGCATATGCTCTTACATCATAGTTTGACACGGCAAGGATTTCCAGTCACCTCGATTTCAGCCAGTGGCTATGCATCCCTATGGGGAGCATTGTGGCAGTTACCTTGGGAAGCATTGGGAGGCACGCCTCTCGACCACGTAATTGCATTTTTTGCTTCCCGTATGGAAACGATCTGCCGGGATCTTAAGTCCAAGGTCATGCTGATCGGCCTTCCTAGTGATCCGGCCCGTGTGGAGACCGACCAAGATCAGCGCAGGCACATCAGTGGCCTGAGCAGATCAATGATAGCACTCGCCGCACTACGCGTGTTTGATGTCAGGGGATATCTATTAGCAAGCAGATATGGCACAGAACCAGAAGTGATTCGGACCGTGATAGGTTTCCTACGTGGATGTGGTTTGAGCTGTTTGGGCCTTGCCGTTGACTCTGAGCGTTTCGTCGGCGATTCCCCGCCAAGACGTGCGGGGAGGGTGACAGCAACTCAAATGGAGGGTTACGCGCGCTATCTGGGCCAAGCCGTAGGCATCACCACGTTCAGTCTTGACCTATCAGATTCGCAGAATAGGTTGACCGAGATAGTTAGCGATTGGTGTACGTCTGTTGATTTCTGCCCACCGCCACAGGAGGACTCCATTGGATTCTCATGCATCAAGAGATGAACTGCTCGAAGAGTTAGTCGCCCCAAGCAAGGGCACTACCGAAACCGAACGGGTTAGAGAACACACCAGCAAATGCCGGGTATGTAGCGCCAGATCTCGTGATCTTCGCTACGCGATGGACTATTGCGCCGCAGTGGCAGCGATAGACGATTTACTGAATGACGGACTGACCCGAGATCTTCTCAGTGTCGAACTGAGCGTGACGAAAGCGGAAGCGCGTGTGTTCTACACACCTCATCCGCCAGCATTCATGCCCGCGAAACGTTTCGACGTAGGCGTGGCTCGTATTGTGATTGCCAGACTGAGGCACCTGGCTGAACAGAATGAACCAGAGGGTACGGATACGGCTGGGTTGCCTGTTCGCTGCCAGGGCGCGACATTCCGTGTACGCCTGTCATTTTTCAAGGCAGATGACCGTGAGACGGTTCGGTTGGATTTCACGAATGTGCGATCGTACTTGTCATTGGAGGGCACGGGAATGCCAGAGGATACGATCGGCAAAGTGGATTTGGCCGATACAGGTTTTGGTGATCGCGAACGGGCATGCGTTCAAGAGCTTACGCGTGGACAGGGCGGACTGATCTTAGTGTGTGGGATTCCCAGCCCCAATCTTGTCAGAACTCGACTGGCACTAGCCTCGGAGTTAGCGCAAAAAAACGGGGCTTATGCTGACGACACCGCCTACGGGACCAAGTGTTCTCTCCGCAGAATACATTGGTTTGATCCAGACGAAAACACACCCTTGCTTGCCAAAGCCGCTGCCGTCCGTGGGCAGGCGATAGTGATCTCTGTCGCTGCCCATAGGGGCGTCGAGGAATTGAGTGGGTTGATTGGTTTAGCAGCAGATGGCTGGGTTGTTCTTCAGATACACGCCGATTCAACGGCGGCAGCCTTGGACAGATTATGCCACTTGACTTCTGGGCTTGAGACAGCTCGTATGCTAAGTTTCGTCATTAACAGACGGGATGTGTTTGTGCCGGATCAAGAGCGGCAGGTGTGCCTGTTTGAGATCACCACTGCAAATGACTGGCGCACCGAGATACTGCGTTCGGCTCAGATATCAGACAAGGAGGTAAAGAGTGTCTCGGAGAGGGTCGCGAGTATCTCATTTGAGGAATGCTTGAGTCAATGTCTGCAGAGTGGTCTAGAGGATTCGGCGGCGGCTTCTGTGCTGCTACAAACTGCTCCTACTCCTAGCTCACTGTTTTCAGATAAGGCACGTCGAATTGCAGCGCGTGCTGGTAATGAGTTATTCAGTACGCAACATTTATTGGCGGCCGTCTTGGAGTCTCTCCGGGAACGCCCTGGGTCCAAGGTAGGCAAGGCATTGTCTGAAATGAAGCTGGACATTGACCGCATGCTTGATGGCCTTGTATTCGAAGACACAGATGTTGGAGTCCTACCCATTTCGGATGTTTTTGCGACCCCGAGGGCGAACTATGTGCTTCACCTTGCCCATATGGAAGCCGCCTCTGCTGGCCGTAATGAGGCGGACGAGGAGTATATCTTTCGTAATCTCCTTGCTGCCGGAGGATTGGCATCGAATACTTTGCAGCGTATGGGACTGACACCATCACGCTTCGTTGCTGGACTGCGGTGAATTGCGCCGTGAAATGGAGACCGCTGCGATCGAGTCAACAAGCGTTTCGAGTCCGGCGATCACGGACTTTCAAGTTGAGCTTATTGAACGCGGTGAGGGACCTAGCAAGGCAAATGACTGGATGGATACTAGGTCCTCAGCGAGATTGAGATTAACTTTAAACAGTAGAAAGCGTCAGCACGGGAACACATAGCTCAACACAGGTGATCCCGATTAGCCGCACTTTGCAGGAGCTTCGTGACCTATCGCGATTCCAGGACGTGCTTATCACGTCAAATCTACTGCGCGTACTGAAGCCTGATGGGTTTGTCCTGACTTGTCGGTTTGGAACTGATATATCCGCATTAATGGATGTGACTGATCTGCTATCTCTTAGCCTTACAATCTCAAGAACCATTAACCGCCTGATCGAAACCATCTTCCGCCTCCTGCCCCGGCCTCCCGTACTTCGCCCTTGAGAACTCAATGATCTCCGGCTTACATGAAAAGAATGCTTTGGGCGGCGGCAGAGTGATGGCGCTGAACGGTTTGGATGTGGCTCCGTCTATCATCAGCTTGAGATAGATATGGTAGTTGGCCAGAGCAATCAGGTCACCGGCGTCGAAGACCGGCTCGAACTCCCTGGCGAAGAACCGGGCGTCTTCAACTCCGGTTCGGAAGGTGACGACCGTTCCCACGTTGCCGAAGATAGCCGATCTGACTTCATCATCAAGTTGAGCGAGATATTGGTGGGCGAGAAAGATTCAGTCCTTACTTGCGGGATTCCGATAAAATCTCCGCGAAGGTCGGTCGCGTACAATGTCAAACCGGCGCGGGGACCGGCTCAGCCGCGAGAATCACCGCCTCGCCGTCTCCCGACGGTACGCCGGTCAGCTTCACGGACACCAGTTTCGAAATCCCCGGCTCCTGCATCGTTACCCCGTAGAGGTTGTCGGCGGCTTCCATGCTGGCGCGGTTGTGGGTGATGATGATGAATTGCGTATCAAGGGAGAAGTCCCTGACTATCTCGGCGAAACGCTCCACGTTCGGCTCGTCGAGCGGCGCGTCCACCTCGTCCATTATGCAGAACGGACTGGGCTTGACCTTCATAAGCGCGAAGAGCAGCGCCGTCGCCGTGAGGGCTTTTTCGCCTCCTGAGAGCAGGGTCATGTTCTGGAGGTTCTTGCCCGGAGGCTGCACGATGATTTCGATCCCGGTTTCGAGCAGATCGTCGGGATCGGTGAGAATAAGCTGGGTCTTGCCGCCGCCGAACAGCCGGCTGAAAGTGATCTCGAACGCATCGGCGACCGCGCGGAAGGCGTGTATGAACAGGTCGTGGGTGTTCTCGTCGATCTCTTTGATGGCGATGTTCAGCGAATCCCGCGCCTCTTCCAGGTCGGCTTTCTGTGTGGAGAGGAAGTCCCATCGCTCGCGCAATCTCTCGTACTCCTGGACCGCGCCGGTGTTGACCATGCCCATATCGCGGATTTCCTTGCGCAGCCTGGCGACCTCCGTGGCTGTGCCATATTTGACCTCTATGTCCTCCGGCCAGTCGGCGGCAGCTTCTTCCGAAATCTCATACTCTTCCGCAAGCCGGGTCCTGATTTGCTCCAGCATTGTCTCCAGCCGCGCTTCCTTCACATCGGCGTCGTGGATCAGTTCAGCCAACTCGCTGCGCGCCCGCGACACGCTCCGCAGCTCCTGGTCCACTGCTTCGGCGCGCTCGGACAGGCCGTTGCGTTTCTCTATAAGTTCGGCAAGCGCGGCGCCGGCAGCCTCATAGACCGCCGACTGTTCGTCGAGGCGAGTCAGAGCGTTCTGCCGCTCCCTTGCGTTGGCGGCGCTTTCGATCTCCGACTTCTCCCGCTGCTCCCTCTTCGAGGCAATGCCGGACGCGATCTCTTCGAGCGCGCCGGCGGCGTCCTTTGCCGCCTGCGATTGGTTCGTCTTTCGCTCCCTCGCGCCGGCCAGCTCGACGTTCAGTTTCAAGAGTTCGTCCCTAAGCTCCCGCCTCCTGACCTGGAGCGAGTCAACGGACCGCTGCGCCTGCGCCACGACTTCGTCGAGGTCCACGTTCTCTTTGCCGGCCGATTGCAGTTCCTCCAGCAGACGCCGCAGTAGATCCTCTTCCGCGGCAAGTTGCGCGGCGGCGGCGTCCTTCTCTTCGGCGACGGCCTCCATTTCCCGATGCAGCCGCTTCAACTCTTGCCCGAGGAACTCCGCGGCCCTTTCGCTCTCCGCGAGCGACACGCGCTTTTGCCCCGCCGAATGGTCGAGGGACTGTATCTTGGCCCCGGTCTTCGAAAGCCTGTCTCGGAGTTCCGTCAATCGCCTCTGCCGGGCTTCGAAGTCCTGTTCGAGCGCGGCGACCTCGGCGGTCAGGGCGTCCATCTCCTGCTTCCGGGCGATGAGGTTAGGCCCTCGGGAAGTGCGGCTGCCTCCGCTCATTGCGCCGGTCGGCAGTATGACCTCGCCGTCCAGTGTAACGATCTTATTCCAGCCGGCGGTGTTTCTGCGCAGTTTGACCGCCGCGTCGATCGTATCGACCACCACGACCTTTCCGAGCAGGAGATTGACGGCTGGAGTGTACTTCCTGTCGAACTTCAGCAGATCGGCGGCCATTCCGATAAACCCGGGGGCCTTTTCCACTTCGCCGACAGACGTTCCCACAGTCGGACGGACACCGTCCAGCGGAAGGAAGGTCGCGCGCCCCGCGTTGTTTTCTTTGAGGAATCGTATGGCGTGTTTGGCCTGGTCAACAGTGTCGCTGACGATATCCTGCACGCTGCCGCCGAGCGCAACCTCAATTGCCGTCTCGTACCCTTCGGGCACAGTGAGGATGTCCGCCATGACCGCGAAATGCCCAGACAGCTTGCGCGTCCCGGCCGCCGCCATCACCGCGCGCACTCCCTCGTAGAAGCCCTCGTGCGATTCGGCCATCTCCTTCAGCGCCTGGAGCCGCGAAGCCTTCTCCAGCAGATACTTCTGCACCTCCGCGTGGCTTGCGGCGTCATCGTCCAGCCGCTTGGCAAGCTCCGTTTTCTCCGAACCCGTCTTTTCGAGCGAGGACAGCAACTGTCCCAATTCATCTTTCAGCGCCGCGCAGGATTTGGCCGCTTCGTCCGCCCGGCTTGTGGAATCGCCCTTCTGCTTTTCGATGCCTTCCAACTCGGCGGTCAGCTTCGACAGAACCGCCCTCAGCGCGTCTGCTCCGGACCTGGCGTTTTCGGCCGCCGTTCGGCTCGCCGCCACTTCCCTGGCAAGCTCGATATAATTCGCTTTGCGGTCGTCCACCAGGCGTGAAGCTTCCTCTATCTGCTGATCCAGATCCTCGGCCTGCTTGGCCAGATCTCCGATCTCACCGGCCAATTCGGACTCGCGCTCCGCTGCCGAAGAAGACTCGACCTCCAGCCTCGACAACCGCCCCTGCGTTTCCTCGCGGCGCGCCTCCAGAACGGTTATCTCGGTCTCCAGGACCTTGCAGGCCTCGTCCGCCGCCCGCGTCCGTTCGGCGGTGAGGGCGGCGAAGCTCTCCAGCCTCTGCCGTTCCGCGGAAAGCTCCTGGTATCCCGCGCGGGACTGATCGATCCGCTGTTCCATGTCCGCCAGGCTCGATCGATGCAGCTCTTTCTCGCAATCCAGATCGGATATGCGGTTATCGTAACCGGCCAGACGCGAACCGCCGTCGCCCTTCGTGGACTGGACCGCCTCCATCTCGGACGACCTGCGGCGCAGGTCGCTGACCAACAGCCCGACTTCGATTTCGCGCAGCCTCACGGCGAGTTCGTTGTACCTGACAGCGACCTCCGCCTGGTTCCGCAGCGGATCGATCTGCGAGTCGAGCTCCACTATTATGTCGTTCACCCGCTGCAGGTTCGCCTGGGTATTATCGAGCTTTCTGGTCGCTTCCTTTCTGCGGTGGCGGTATTTCTTGATGCCGGCGGCTTCCTCAAAGAGCGAGCGCCGGTCCTCCGGTCGCGCCGACAGGACGGCGTCCAGCTCGCCCTGACTGACTATGGAATACGCCTCGCGCCCGACCCCGGTGTCCATGAAGAGTTCGTAAATGTCGCGGAGCCGGCAGGGGGTCTTATTGATGAAGTATTCGCTGTCTCCCGATCTGAACGCGCGCCGGGTAATGGTAACTTCGGAGAATTCGAGCGGTAAGCGGCCAGAGGAGTTGTCGATGGTCATGGTGACCTCGGCCATTCCTACCGGCCTGCGTTTGTCGCTTCCGGAGAAGATCACGTCCTGTGACCTCGATCCTCGAAGCGACCTCACGTTCTGTTCGCCAAGCGCCCAGAGGATGGCGTCGAGAATGTTGCTTTTCCCGGCTCCGTTGGGTCCGACAATCGCGGTAATTCCGGAAGTTAGATCAAGTTCAGTTCGATCCGCGAAGGTCTTAAAACCCTGCAGTTCCAGGCGCTTGAGGTACATGACTTGCTCCTTACGCGACAGGTTATCATGAACCCCGCGCGACTGTCAACGGTTTTTTGCTCTGTACTACAATATGTATGGGGGAGAATATCGGGGCGGCACTATCAGTTGTGGTTGAGTGTTGAGTGACCCGATCGGAAACCTCGGCAGGGATTTGGGCCGTCGGAATGGAAATAGACACTGACGGGCAACAACTGCTCGACTCTCTCCGGAGGCGCCAATGAAACGCTTTTCGATCTGCCTCGTGCTGATCCTCACGGCTATCGTCTGTTCTGTCGTCGTCGTCCACGCTCAGGCGAAATACGTGGCCGTCGTGGTGATCGACGGCATGCGGCCCGACTATATGGATATCGCGGCTACGCCAAATCTGAAGAAGTTGATGAGCGCCGGCACGTACTATGATGAAGCGTGGGTCGGAGGAGTGGTCAATAACACCCCTCCCAGCCACGCCACCATATCTACTGGGTGTTTTACCCGCACCCACGGCATCGTCGCGTTCACGTGGAAAGATCCGACCACCGGTGAGGAATACAACCCGACGAAGCTGAAGCCGGTGGAGAACGGCGCTCTTGCGAAGATGGTTTCGGACAGACACCTTCCGAGTCTGGCAAGGCTCGTCAAGGAGCGATACCCGGACGCCAGGACGGCGGCGGTCGGCGCCCATAAGTTCCACGCCGTCGGCTCCCTGGCCGCGGACAGCTCCGACTGCACCGTTTTCAGCGGCGGGAGAAGGTCGAACGTGGAATTGGGCCTTGAAGGCTCCCCGGACGACGTGGGCGACGGCGATTTCGTCGTCGGGCAGAGGCCGTCAAACGAGATATTGAAGGACGTCCGGGCGCTGACTTCCAAAGGCGACGCGTGGGGAATGGACTCCGCGATCGTCGTCTTGAAGCATCTTAAGCCCCGCGTTCTGCTTATCAATCTGCCGTCGGTGGACGGCGTGGGGCACAGTTGCGGCGGAATAAGGAGCCCGGAGGTTATGAAACCCGTCGTCGAGGAAGCCGATAGGCAGGTGGGGAAACTCCTCGAAGCGTACAAGGCGCTTGGCATCTATGAAGAAACGCTGTTCATCGTCACTGCCGACCACGGTATGATGGCGGCCCAGCCGCCGGTCGAGCACAAGCTGCTTCAGGAGGCCCTGGACAAGTTCGGGACAAAAGTGGTCACATCGACCGATACCGGTCCGGTCTGGATATCCGACTCCTCCAAAGCCAAGGACGTGGTGGAGTATGTGATGGCAAAACGCCCTGCCGCGGCCTCGGCGGGCTACTACAAGGTGAAGGAGGGCGGCAAGTACCGCTACAAGGCGTCGCCGGCAACCCTCAAGTCGCTCGGTCCCAAGCTCGCGAAGACGTACAAGTATCTGCTCAGCACAATCGCCTGCGCAAACGGGCCGGATATCTTCTTCTGCTCCCGCGAAATGTCGCCGATCCCGGCTGATTTCCCGAAACGCGGCAGGCACTATCAGATCGCCTGGGGCGCGCAGCATATCCCTCTGGTCCTGGCGGGACCGGGAGTCAAGCAGGGATTCGTTTCCAAGTCTCCCGCCCGGCTCGTGGATATTGCCCCCACGGCGCTCGCTCTGATGGGGGTAAAGCCGAAGGGAATGGACGGGATCGCGCTTGCGGACGCTTTGCTCAACCCGACAGAGAAACAGCAGTCGGCGCAGAATAGGGTGAACAAGAAGCTCGCCTCCGCCCGCGACACGCTCCGCGCCCAGCCAACGTACGATCCCGGAGCAGTGAGCGGTGAGCAGTGAGCGGTAAACAGGCAACCGACACTCAGTGTAGAGCGGAGGGTCGAGAGTCGAGAGTGTGGAGTATGGAGAGACCGCCTAACCAACAACCAATGTAAGAGTTCAGGAGTGGGTAGAATTGTATCACCCTCACCCTAACCCTCTCCCGTCAAGGGAGAGGGGATTACGCTCGTCTTCTTCCGAGGACGGAGGAATAACGACCGACAGTCTACCTAATCGTGAACGGTTACCAACCAATAACCGACAACCGTCGGCCAACAATCGTATGGTATACTGTGTACGATTTCGATTGTTAATCCCACGGAGGCGGCGACTATGAAATGCCCTAATTGCGGAGTCGATATCGACGATACCGCCCGGTTTTGCCCGTCTTGCGGAACCCAGGCCGGGACTTCCGAACGCAGGCCCGCCCCAAGTCTGCCCAAGCGTCCGTTGATCGCGGCGCTGGCGGTGATCGGCGTTCTGATCGCGGCTGCTCTCGTGTTTGCCCTGCTCCGCCCGAAAGGCGAACACTCGGTCGTGCAAAGCTCAAAGCCTCCGCTGCCGTCCTCGTCGGTCGTACAGAGTCCCGTTCCCGCCCTGACGCCGAAGCAGCCGTTGACTCAGACCAACGTCCCGCCCGCGCCCTCGATGCCGAAAGCGCCGCCCGAGGAGAAAGCCCCGCCGGAAGTCGTGCAGTACATCGAGTTCGTCAAAAGGGTCGAAGACCACCGGAAGCAGATGCGCGTGGACTTCAACCCCGCCATCGATATGCTGAAGTCGGCTTACGGCGCTCAACTGGGATTCGATGAGGAGCAGGAAAGCCCTCAGCCGCCCAAGGTCGCAAAGGGATACGAGCAGTACAGCCAGCAGTGGAACCAGCTCGTGCAGGCTTTCGATAGCATGCCCGCTCCTGAGCCGTGCAGGCCGCTCGCCGGCGCATACCGGCAGGCGCTCGCCAATTACGTGGTTGCGATGGTGAAGATCCAGGCGGCTGTGGTTCAAAATGACTTGAACACTCTTATGGCGATGCGCGGCAAGGCTCAGCCGGACATAGACGAGCAACTGCGGCAATCGGATTCCCAACTCGGTGAACTGACAAAGCGGTACAGGCTGGAGAAGACTTTTTCGATCACAGCGGACCGCGAGGTCGATACGATTCTGGGGCAGTGAGCCAGGTTAGTTGTTGGTTGTCAGTTGTTAGTCCCCCGACTCCTTCTCGCAGGCAAGCGCTGTGTGGTTCCCCGTCACTTCAACCCTCACCCCTGCCCTCTCCCTTCCAGGGAGAGGGGGTTTCCGCCCCTCGCCTCCTTCGCCTCCTTCCCCCGCCTTGACACTCCCGCCGCCGTCCGTTATTCTTGAGTTGTCCGCCCGCGGCGAGTAAGTCTTCACCTTGCAATCAGAGACGTGGGGTCTGTTTGCGCGTCCGGCGGGCGCAGTTACGCGACACATCCGTCGCGGCGGATCAGGGGGTAAGTTCTCATGGCGATCTCTCAGGAGGATGCCGCGGGGCGCATCGGCAGCGGGTCCCGGCACGTTGAAGTTATCATTGACCTGGCGCGCAGCGCCGATCCCAGGACCCAGGGCTTTATGCCCGGTTGGGACCTGGAGGCCGCCCGGCAGAAGCTTCTGTTTTTCACCCTCCCGACCGAGTTCACCGCGGCTTGCCAGACGCTTTTTCCCGCTCTTGACGATCTGTTTGCCACTGGGGACGCAAATCTTCGGAAAAGACTGACCGCGTTTCTCGTCCACATAGCCGATTCACTGAACTCCAAAGTCGAGCTGAGCCATAACCTCCAGAATCGCGACCTGCACTGTTGCTCGGTTCTGTCGGACGATGACGCGGCCCGTGTTCGAGCTGACGCTGAGGCGATACTCTTAGGATGGGAGAAGAACGATACGGGGGCAATTTGCGCCGCACTGTCCGAGGTCAAGACCGAGGATTTGGCCGTGAACAAGGGAGATAACCTTTTCATCGCCTGGGCCAAAGACTGGGAGGAGAAGAACCGCCGCGATCCCTACGCTTCGATCGCCGATTTCCTGAGCTGCTTCAAGACGCTTTACGCGCCGAACACATACTACATCTCGCTCTACTTCGCGTGGCTGGAAGGCAAGACCAACACTCAATTCTTCAACGATTACGGCCTGCACGCGGCCCGCTGTCGCAAGATCGGCAGCCTGGGCGGGACGACCAACCCCGCTATCGCGGTCATGGGCGAAGACGACCTGGACGGCAAAGGCAATATCTGGGGCGAAGACGCGACGGCCTTCATTAAGAATTATCCGAACAAATGGACGCAAATCCGCCGCGTGATAGCGAAGGAGCAGGCGAGGAACGGTGAAGCGGACGACTGGGGCGCGACGGTTTTCACCGAGTGGGTTGTCGTGGACGCTATGCTCGGACTTCGCTCCGTGTTCCTGTTGAGGGGCCTGGGGCGCGTTGCTTTCCAGCTTCGCCCGGACTGGCACGCTGAGGAAGAACTGCTTACGCGCGCGGGCGGTCGGATTTACCGCATACTCTGCCGGCGTATGGGCGAAATCGACGAAATCCTGCTGGACGGCGTCGGCGAGCCTTACCAGAGCACTACTGAATATCGCGCCGGAAAGTCGAACAACCACTTCAAAATCGCGTGCACGTCGCAGGTCGCGCTGAACGTGGTGCGCGCGTTCAACGCGGGCCATCACCCGGCGTATCCGGACGCCCTGGAAGAGCGGATGTTCACCAACGTCACTCTCTCTTATGAAGTCCCGCAGATGGTGGCCGCGAGCCTGGCGACTGAGAACGGAATCAAGGATTACGCGGCGCGGACCGGCGAGAAGGTGGACGACGGGCGCGGCGGCTCGGTCGTGACCAGTATGATCGGGCGGTTCAATGACGCCATCAGAATCTATCGGGTCGAGTCCCTCCTGAACGGGCTGCCGGAAAACAGCCCTCTGCGCGGCTCGATCAAGCCGGCGGCGATCAAGACGCTGGAGGATCCCTCCCTCGCCTCGGACGAGTTCCGCGGCGCTATGAAAGCGGCCGGAGTCGAGTTCGATCCGGCGGCGGAAGAGGACGCCATCGACCAGGCGGGCACGCTCCTCACCAAGCGCACCGCCCTGATCCTGCAGAGCAAGTACGGACTGCCCAAGAGCAGGCTCCTGACGGCCTCGAAGAGGAAATTCCATCAGAACACCAACCTGCTCAACGTCCCGTTCTCGACCGACTTCGGCAACATCCAGCGGATGTATCTCGACCTGCACAAGAGCGGCGGGCCGAAGCTGAACTCGTGGAACACGCTGGTCGAGGGAATGACCCCCGACGGATCGCCGCAGCCGGGCTCGGTCTGGGACAAGCGCGAGAAGACGCTCCGGCGAATTTGGCCCGATTGGGCAAAGGCTTATGAGGTCGGCGGAGTGCCGCCCGAGGAGTATATCGACACGATCTACGTGCCGCCGACTCTCAACCAGTTCATCGGGTTCTGGAACGAGAACGTGGCGCGGGCAAAAGCGGCGCGGGAGGCGGTTAGCTAGAGAATCCGAAACCGCCGATGAACGCCGATAAACGCGGATACTGGAATATTTTCCTGGCGAGGAAAAGCGGAAAGCAGAGAAAATAAGAAAGATGGAGTGTAAGGCTGGGATCGGAAGGTCCCGGCCTTAACTACGTAGTTCTGAGGGATGAGTAATGAGGTATGAGTGATAGCCTGCGGGAACTGACTCCGACGATATTCGATGGCCTGATTGCACAAGACCGTTCCCGCAGGATAGGCTGCTGAACTACGTAGTTCTGAGGGATGAGGTATGAGGAGGCTTAGATGAAAGCAACCATAATCGTCTCGATTGCTCTCTGCCTGGTGGTTGGGGGAATTGCAGGTTGGGCGCTGCGGGGGCTGACGGCGCATCCGTCAAGTGAGGTCGCTATGGCGGACATCACTCCCCTCGATGTGTCGGGAGGTTCTCGTCTTGCCATATATGATAGCGGCGTCTTGAGCGTCGTATGGTGCGACCGCGACGGCGGCAAGATCAGCGAGCCGCAGACGCGCAAGATCAAGTAGCCCGGCATTGTACCCCTGTGCTGCCCTATACTTCGGGACCGCTTTTCGTCCCGAAGCATGGTTTGCAACAGAGTGCTGTCGGCTGAAAGCTGACAGCTCAAACGAGGAGGCTTTTTCGTGCAGATAAATGGAATCAACCTGGATCCCGCCGTTAACCCGGCGGTTTTGGACACTCTGACGTGGGACCTGGCGGCTGCGACTCAAGCTTTGACGGCGTCGGAGCAGACGCTGAAGGCGTTTGCAGAGGTGGCCGTCAACACGGCGCTTGCTCAGGCCACCGGTCCCGGCGACGGCATTACGATATTCACCCCCTCCATCGTGTCCAAAGATGGCGCAGTTTATGCCCTGGCGGCCTTGAACGACGGGCAGAGGGTTTTCGTGTCGGTCTACGAACCCGGCTTCGCGGCCGTCCTACCGAGCATTTGGGAAAAGACGTTCGATGTGGCCGAAGACGGCAAACTCACGGTTCGTGTGAGCCCAGTCAATGTAGAGACTGCAAAGGCCTTCGTCAGCTCCATCGCTCCGCAGTTCGGTCCGAGGGCTCTCGGCGCGACGCCGCGGCTGGGGATCGGTAACCGTCAGAGCGCGATGGTCTGGCCCGGCATATTCGCGGCCCTGCGCAAGACGGGCATTACCGCCGAGATCATCCAGAACTCCGCCTATCGCGAACTGGCGCCCGTATCGTTCATCCTGTCTCCGCCCGCAAGCGAGGTGACTTACCTGCCCGGTCACGGCAGCCTGAACATCGGTCACACCGGAAGCTCCATCGAGGGCCTCTGGTTGGCGGGCGTGGCGAGCGCTATCGAGACGGGATTTGATCTGCCGTACGGCGCGGATTTGGACCACATTCCGGTCAAATCCGCCGACGAGGAGGGCTTGGCCAGGGCGAAGGCGCTTATAGACGCCGGACGCCATTTCACTTTCTTTACTCTGGACACGTCCGCTTTGTTCAATCTTGGCGCGCTGAAGCTCACAGGTACCGAGCTCGATGCGGCGTTCGAGGCGGCGGTTCCCGAAGAGTGGCGTGAGGACCTGCCGGCGTCTTACGAGGAGCGCCCGGACAATGTGAAGGCCGAGTTCTGGCCGGCCGACGAGACACTGGTCAAGCAGCTTGCGGCGGCGTACTGGGCGAGCATCGAGGGCGCGGCGGAGATGTACGGACATATCATCTCACTGAAGAAAGGTGAGCCGTTCGACTTCGAGTTCTCGCTCGACGAAGGTCCGGAGATCACCGAGCCGGTGGAGCAAACTTTCGTCCTGAACGAGCTGAAGAAGCGCGGCGTGCTGGTGACTTTCATAGCCCCAAACGTCGGTTTCGAGAAGCGCGTGGACTATCGCAAACCGGACGGGTTGCCGGGCCTGGCGGATCGAGTGAGCAAGATGAACGAGATCGCGCGGGCCTACGGCGCGATGCTGGATTTCCACTCCGGCAGCGACAAGGCCCCGGAGACGTATCAGACCATAGCCAGGGCCGGAAACGGCGTTAAGCTGAAAGTATCCGGCAAGCTGCAGCTCATCTTCTCCGAGGTTCTGGCCGACGTGGACACGGATTTCTTCAACGATTGGTGGGAATGGACGCTCGGCTCCGCCCGCGCCGAAGCGGCGCGCGGCAGTGAAGTCGCGAAAACCTACATCACGAAGATGGAGGAGAGGAAGGCCGCCGAGGGGGCGAGCTTCAAGAAATCGCCAAAGGACCTGTTCTTCACGGACTTCTCGTTCGGAATGGTCGGCGCTAAGAATGAGAAGGGTGAATTCCTGTATCGCGACCGGTTCTATACTGTTTCGGATGCGGTGCGGGAGGAGTATACTCGCCGGACGGTGGAGTACCTGGAGAAGCTCGCGAAGGATTTGGATTTAACAGCAGGTTGAGAGTTGAGAGACCTGTTTCGGAGGCGCAAGCATGGCTGTTTACTACAGTGGGGCGGCGACTGTCATCGCTTTATCTCTGGTCGTGATCGGATTCAGATTCAGAAAGAGGGAGATATATCGTCATCTCTCGGCAGTGATGTTGGCGCTTGGACTGTTTCTGCTGACATCTTACTCGTGGAGACATAGGACTGTGGCCTTGCCCGGCATGGAGTTTATGCTGTTCGCAGTGTTTTTCAGGCTGGCCGCAGACTTGGAAAGAAGGTAGCTCTCCCAGGAAGGGGATTGAGTTAGCCCTGCGCAGGGAGGCGCACGTTTTGTTGAGTGGAGGCACTTATCATGGACATGCCAACCAGATTGGAATTAGAAAAACTTGTGGAGCAGTTGCGGGCTGACCTGCCCGACGCTCAGTTCGAAGCGGCCGCGGCTATCATCACGCACGCGATAATGCTGATCGAGCGCGGAGTCGACGGCGAGCGGCAGGTCGTGCGCGCCGAACGGGAGCTTCTGGAGCAGCAAGAACGGGCGGTAGAGGCCGATAGAAGGGCGCTCTTTGAGGAGCGCAAGGAGTTGGAACTTGCCCGCGCCGCCTTGGAGAAGGAGCGGGAGATTGCCGGTATGCGGTCGGCGGCGGGCGACGGCCTTCGAGCGCTGACTTCCGCGTTGCAGTCCGGCGAGGAGTGATTCGGGAGTGGCTAGTGATTAGACGCCCCGCCATCCGCACTAGCAGCGGTCGGATAAAGTCGAGGCAACGCCTTGACCTCCCCACCCCCTCCTAAGAGGAGGGGGGAGTCCCTCTCCTTTTAGGAGGGGGCTGGGGTGAGGTGTTGCTTGGTGATTGGACTTTATCCGGTCCTTGCCAGCCACGAGCCACTCTCCTCAGGAGTAATATTCTCATGTCCACCGACGACTTCATCGTGCACCTGACCCCCGGCTTCCACTCAGACGTTGTCTGGCTGGAGGACCAGCGGGATTACGCCGTCTCGCTGATGGGCGACGTGAAACAAAACCTGCTCCTCTGCCGGCACGATCCGGACTACGGCGTGTTCCTACACGAGTTGACTTACCTGAAGCCGTACTTCGACACGGAGATCGAAGACCGCGAGTACATAAGGCAGCTTATCAGAGAGGGCCGTATTGCGACCGGCGGCTCGCACAGCCAGCCGATGGAGACGTGCATCGGCCCCGAAGGGCTGGTCCGCAATATACTCTACGGACGGCTGTACCACGAGAAGGTCCTCGGCGACCGGCCCGAGGTCTATATGCCGTGGGATGTATTCGGCCACATTCCGCAGCTCTCCCAAATCCTCGCCAAGTCGCGGTTTTCCGCATGCATTTGGTCCAAAGCCGTCGTCGGGTTCCATCCGCTCTTCCAGCACCAGTCGCTGGATGGCAGCAAAATGCTCTATCGCCGCACGACTTACACATACGGGGCGCCAGATCTGGATATGATGCTGTCGATGTTGAGGAATGAACTGCCGGAGGCCGCTTCTTACGGACTGACGGAGGATGTCCGCGTCAGCGCGTTGGATTTCCTGCCTCCGGCCGGATGGATGGCCGGCGAGTGCGGGACAATGAAGGAGCGCAGACCGTCCATCCGGGTCAGCGGCTCGGCGCACCGGAAGTTCTTCCGGTCCGTCATCGAGAGATCGGAGAAGGGCGAGCTGAAGCTGCCGGTGACGGCGCGGGATATGGAGTACTACCACCAGGGAACCCGCCTCACCCGCGTCGATTTCAAGATCGCGAACCGCCTGGCCGAGAATCTCATCGTGTCGGCGGAGAAGTTCGGAACAGTGGCAAATCTGCTTGGAGCGAAGTACCCCGACAAGGCGCTCGACAAGGCTTGGCGACAGCTTCTGCTGGGGCAGCATCACGACGGCATGGCCGGTCCGAGCTGCGACAGGGCGTACCTCGACCTTTTGGCCGGATATCGCGACGCCATCGAACTGGCCGGCGAGGCCCTGACCGGGTCGCTTGACTATATCGGGCAGGCTATCGACACCTCCGGCAAGCGCGGCGCCGTCCCGTTGGCTGTTTTTAATCCTGTTGCCGGTAAGCGGACCGATGTTTGCCGCGCGACGCTGCAGTTCAAGAAGCCGGTCAAAGGAATTGCGATCAAAGACGCGTCCGGCGTTGAAGTCTCCTGCCGGCTTTTGAACGCGAAGACGGCCTCCGGCATCACCTCCGCCGAGATCATGTTCATTGCAAGCAACGTGCCTTCTCTTGGTTACAAGCTCTTCTACATCCACCCGGCAAACAACCCTCGACCCTCGACCCTCAACCCTCAACCGCCTCACGAGATCGAAAACGAGTTCTACAGGATCACGGTCGATCCGGCAAAGGGCGGCTGCATGACCAGCCTGATAGACAAGACCTCCGGCCGCGAGCTGATCGCCGATTCCGCAAACCCCGGCAATGAGCTGGTTGTCATTCAGGAGAAGTTCGACCGGAACGAGCCGCCGTGGGAGATATTCACTCAGGGCGTCCGCTGGCGTTCGTCGGATTTTGCCGCCGCGGTGACGGTCGAGCAGGGACCCGCGATGTCGAGGATCATCGTAAGAGGCGAAGCGTCCGATACGCCATACCTGCAGGAGATCGCGCTCTATCCCGGCGTGAAGAGGATCGACTTCATAACGAGCCTGGAGAACTATCGCGGCAAAGACAACCTGTTTGCAATGACCTTCCCCGGCGCGCCGGGAACCATGCCTGTCTTCGAGGAGCGGTTCGGCGCGGTCACGGGCCGCAGAAGCAAAGGGAAGTTCGACTTTCGGACCTGGCAATACCACAACTATTCCGACCACGGCCTTCGCGCGATGAACCAGTTTGTTGACTCGAACTGGAGCATGCTTCTCAAGATCGAGGGAAGGCCGGATGCCGCGGTCAGCCTGGGGCCGACCGCGATTGTCGTTCCGCACGATGATGATGCGCTGGCCGCGTGTTACCGCCTGCAGGAAGCGCTTGTCAAGAAGGGCATTTGCTGCACGCCGATGTACGACGATCTGGAGTCGGGCCGGCGGCGAGACCTCAAGGTCGAAGAATGCACGATTCCGGGAGTGATGAACGAGGACTTGTCGTACGGCACGGCCTTTCGACTGCATCTGGACATAGCCGGAGCAAATCGTCGCCTTACGCCGATTTTTAAGACACTCGGAGAGCAGGTGGAGAAGGAGTTTCGCGCGCGGCTCGAACTGAACGGATTCGCCTATCTCTTCTTCACGGACCCGAATGTACCCGAAGGCTGGCCGTCGCTTCCCACACTTGTTGTCTCCGCCAGGGACGCCAAGGCTCTTGATTCGGCCGTGGATTCGCTGATCGCCCAGGTCGAGAGCGAAGTCATAACACTGCCGCCGGAAGCAGTCGCCGGCGCGGTTCCGAGCGTCGCGGATTACGGCATGGCAATTCTGAACCGCGGCCACGCGCTTGCAGGAATGGAGAACGACGGCACGCTTGTCCTTCCACTGATGCACAACGCGGGCTGGGCATACATTCCGTGGGGACCTAACCTGCTGCCGTTCTTCTTCGTTTCCGAGTGGAAGACGCACCGCTTCACGTACTCGCTGTACCCGCACGAAGGAAGCTGGCGGGAGGCTAACGTCCCCGCCGCCGCGATGGCGTACAACAACCCGCTTGTCGCGAGGCAGCTCACTTCGCACAACGGATTCCTGCCGGCGGAGATGCCCTTCCTGGAGATCGACTCCGACGCCCTCGTCGTGACCGCAATGAAGCCGAAGGGCAATCCCACCGCGTCGCTCAGCGGCGCCGAGGCCGACGCCTCCTCGTGGATCACGCTGCGCCTTTACGAGCCGTTCGGTCGAAAAGCCGAGGCCAACGTAAGGTTCTTTACCGGACTTGCGGGCGCCTCGTCATCCAATCTGCTTGAGGAGCGCCGAAGCAAACTTCCCGTCTCTCTCGACGGCGGGCTCAAGCTGTCGGTCGAGCCCTTCTCAATTGAAACTTTCGAGCTTGTGCCCGATAAAGTCCCGGGATCGCTTCCGGCCGCGGCCATCGCCCGCAAAAAGGAGATTGCGCCGGTCCAGCACATTCGCTATTGGCAGCACAACCTCGGCGCGGATCCTATCGGTTACCTGCCCGTGACCATTGCCCTTTCGGGCGAGATCAAAACCGGCATCCATATCGTCCAAGGCGGAGTGACCATCAACACGTTCAAGCTCGGAATTGCCAATAACTACATTGATCGAAGAGCATCCGGAACCGTGGAGCTGATGGCCCCTGAAGGTTGGAGGATCGTCCCTGACAAAGTCGATTTCGCCCTCGATGCGGGCGCGAGCTGTACGCGCGAGCTGCTGCTGGCCTTCCTGTCGAGGCGGCGGACCGGGATCATCAAAGCCAGAATCGCGCACGAGGGACAGGTGTTTCAGGATATCATCGAGGTCGGGCAGGAGCATTTGCTGAAGTGCAAGGCTAAGGCCGGCGCGCGCGAGATCAGGGTCACGTTGACCAATCCCACGGATATGACGATCGAAGGCCAACTAGATCTGATCACGCCGATCGAGACCTGGCCGATTGCCGCCTATCCCGAGCTTGCGGTGGCGGACATCAGCCCGTGGCGGTACGGTTTCGAGCTGGAACCGGGAGCGAGCGAGACATACAGGTTTCCGATCGAAGCAAGAGCGAAGCCGGGATACTGGGCAATTGCCAGGCTGGTATACAATGGCCATGTCCACTACGCCAGGGCCGATGGCCGCACGGAGCATACGGAGGTACAATAAGAAAGCAGGAATGCGATTAGTGCACGGCGAAAAGATCGACAATGGCCGTCTCAACATCTCTGCGGCAGAAGGTCCCCAAGAAGCATATATGGTAGCCGTCGCCAGGATTAGTTGGGGATATGCCAGGTAGTGGAAGGAGCAATTAGGTTGAGGAATAACCCTTTACCACGCCTCGATATTGACGGAGACACAAGGCAGAGGCTGTTGCCATTCTGCAGACTGCGCCCCGGAGACATTTGGCGCGACCGGCAGGGATCCCACAGAGTCGCGTGCATTGACGCAACGGATCGCACGTCTGTCGGCCAACTGATAGATGGCGATCTCGCGGCAATAGCTATACAGGATCCTCCCTACAACTTAGTCGCATTCGAGGAACGCCAAATCCATGATTACGTCGAGTGGTGCAAGAAGTGGGTCGAGATTACTGCGAGTATACTGGCAGGCGATTCCGCACTATATGTCTGGTTGGGCGCTGATCAGAACAACGAATTCCAGCCTCTTCCGGATTTTATGATAATGATGCGTGGCATTAGCGGACTCAAAGCCAGGTCCTTCATAACGATGCGAAACCAGAGAGGGTACGGAACCCAATGTAACTGGATGGCGGTTCGCCAAGAGTTGCTGTACTACACAAAGGGTAATCCGGACTTCGAGGTGCAGTATACCGATATACCGAAAATACTTCGTGGATACTACAAAGAAGTAAACGGCAAGACCACTGAAAATCTGGAGAGAGGCAAGTCCGAAAACATCCGGGCTGGAAACGTCTGGGTGGATGTGCAGCAAGTCTTCTATCGCATGGAGGAGAATGTCTCTGGATGTTACGCCCAAAAGCCTCTCAAGTCAATTGAGCGTATTGTTTCCGCCAGCTCCAAGCAAGGGGACTTGGTTGTGGACCTATTCGCGCACTCTGGGACGTCCCTTCTCGCATGTGAGAGACTCAAGAGACGCTGCTACACGGCAGAGATAGATCCCGTGTACTGTGAGATCGTGATCAGGCGCCTAGAGCGCTACAGGCAGCAAGGATTGACGGGCTGGCAAAACGGACACCCGTTCGAGAAGGAACTCGGAGAAACAGCAGGGCATTTCTTAACGAAATTCCGCGCGCAAGAACAGACGCCCGCCATTTGCCAATCTACACTGTTCTAGGAGGGGCATGGAAAAAAAGTCCGCAAGCGGTTGAACGAGTTGATCTCGCAGCTCAGCGACTCCGATGATGTGGTGGAGCGGTTGTCGCAGTTGATCTCTGTCTACCCTTTCAACGAATATGAGTATGTGATCTCTACCCTTCTGGGGCGAGACAAGCTGACACTGGATGGCTATTACGAGTTGCGAGACGACTACGTAGCGCGCAACCTCTTCCTGTACGTCTTCGAGATCAGCGCGCCGCGAGGCTTCGGGGAAGCTTGGGCGCAGGGCCATCTTAAAGAGCTGGTTCCCGAGCTGTGAAGCCTTCGAGGAAACTCGATCCGGCGTATTCGGGTGACTACGACTTCCATTTGGATGGTCGCATTCGAGTGGAAGTCAAAGCCTCACGTGCGGTTGCCTTTCAGACAGACGAGCCACTATACGTCAAGGCATTGGCATCGGACTCTGTTGAACAATTCGATATGAACTTCCAACAGGTCAAATGCCGATGTTGCGATGTGTTCATATGGGTCGCAGTGTGGCGTGATGTCATCAGATATTGGGTGTTGAACTCCGAAGAGGTCGAGTCCAACAGCTACTTCTCGAACGGACAGCACCGCGGCAACGTCGGAGAAGGACAGCTTCATTTGAACAGGGATAACATCAGACTTTTCGATCAATACCAGGCACGACCTCATGAGCTTCTACAAGCCATACGGGATGCTCACCGTAGACTCGGCAAGCAATCGTGACGTGCCGTTCAGCTTCCTGTTGGCCCGCACAAAATGCCCTTGTCCGGCATGAGGGATGTATCTCCCATGCTTCAAGAGGCTTTCTGACCCGAAGGTCCCTCCCTGGTTGTGCTGTGGGAGCGGTCCCGCAAGTCGAGCGTCAGTTCGGCAGCCACAGAAACCGCTTTACGGCCGGTCGTAAAGATGGAACAAACCACAAATACAGTGCGTCTGAGAAAGTAGCTGAGCCATTGTAGTCGTGCGGACAGCCGCAACCGCGCCTGTAAAAGATTTTGTTTGACAGACCGGTATGGTTGTGGTATAATCCGATTGAAGCGGCAAGGCATGACCTTACTAAGCGCTGACGGGCCTGAAACATTAGGGGCGGTCAGCGCTTAAATTGTTAATTGTTGTAAGTACCGAGAGGTGACGTCCTATGCAAACGGACAAGGAGATTCTACTAACCGCAAGCGGTCTCAAGAAGATCGAGCTGGAGCTGGAAGAGCTTCGCAGCGTTCATCGCAAACGAGTGGCCGACAGAATACGCGATTCCAAGCAGTTTGGCGAGTTCTCCGAGAATTCCGAGTATGAAGATGCCAAAACCGAGCAGGCATTTGTGGAAGGCCGCATCGAGGAGCTCAAACAGGTCTTGATGCACGCGGCTGTGATAGACGAGGCCGACGTGATGACCGACGTGGTAGGCGTGGGTTCCATAGTGAAAGTGCGCGATCTGGAGAACAGCGATGAGTGGGAGTTTTTCATCGTTGGTTCTGTCGAGGCAAACCCCGGCGAAGACAAGATTTCGAACGAGTCCCCCGTGGGCGAAGCCCTCATGGGCAGAAAAGTGGGCAACACTGTGGAGGTGGAGATTCCGGCCGGACTGGCCCGGTATCAGGTGGTCTCCATCCGCAAGTAGGAAACCTCCCCCTGACCCCCTCCTAAAGAGAGGGGGAATGGCTCCCTCCCTCTTTAGGGGAGGGTTAGGGTGGGGTCGGGCAGGAAAAGAGTTTGCCTGAGACTAATACAGCCCTGTGGCCGTCGGCCATAGGGCTGTTTTTTGTGTGAGAGCTTGTTGAGTGTTGAGAGATTCCGGAAACAGCCCTCGACTCCGAAACGATGACCAGTGGAAAGATTCTATCCCGCGGGAACGGCCTCTACCGGCGATCGTAACGGATTGATAGTAGCTAGTTCCCGCGGCGAACGCTGGGAGAGGTGATTGGTGGATTCGGACAACATAATCCTGGACGAAAACGATCTTATCCAGGCCCGCAGGCAGAAGCTCGCGGAGCTGCGAGCGCGCGGCATCGACCCGTTCAAAGTAGAGGTATTTGAGCGCCGGCTGCGGGTGGCGGGCGAGGAGCGCGCCTTTCCCGGTGCGGCTGGAGTGATCGAGGAGTTCGAGAAGCTGGAGTCGGAGCCCAGCGCGCAGGAATCCGACCAAGCTTCTGGCGTCCACACGGCAGTAGCCGGTCGGGTGGTCGCCATGCGCGAGATGGGCAAGGCCGCCTTCGCGCACATAGAAGACGAATCGGGAAGGATCCAGGTATACTTGCGAATCGACAAGCTGGGTGAGGAAGTCTACTCGCTTGTCCGGCTGCTCGACCTGGGCGATTTCGTCGGCGTGGCCGGCGACGTGTTTCGCACGCGCACCGGCGAGGTCACCGTCGCCGCGCAGACGCTGCAAATCCTCTCCAAGTCCCTTCGTCCCGCTCCCCTTGGTAAGCAGAAGGGCGAGGAGAAGTACAGCGCGCTCGAAGACCCCGAACAACGCCGCCGCCAGCGTTACCTCGACCTGATGGTCAACAGAGAAGTCCGTTCGGACTTCAGAGTCCGCGCGGACCTGATCGCGGCGATTCGCCGGTTGCTGAATGACCGGGGCTTCATGGAGGTCGAAACCCCCACGCTCCAGCCGATCCCCGGCGGCGCGGCGGCCAAGCCGTTTATCACGCACCACAACGCGCTGGACGTGGACCTTTACCTCCGCATCGCGCCGGAGCTCTACCTCAAGCGGCTGATCGTCGGCGGGTTCGAGCGCGTCTTCGAGATATGCAAGAATTTCCGCAACGAGGGCATCTCCTTCCGCCATAATCCCGAGTTCACGATGCTGGAGGTCTACCAGGCTTACGCGGACTACAACGGCATTATGGAACTGGCCGAGCAACTCGTCGCCTATGCCGCCGAGCAGTCTCTTGGCACTACGAAGATAACCTACCAGGGCAACGAGATCGACCTGACGCCGCCCTGGCGCAGGCTGAACCTGTTCGAGGCGATTCGCGAATACGCCGGCGTTGATTTTGCGGACACGAACGACGAAGCAGTTGCCCGCGAACGAGCGAAGAAGGCCGGCGTGGATATGGACGGCGTGGTCGGCTACGGCAAGATCGTGGACGAGGTCCTGAAGACGCTCATCATGCCGAAGCTCATCCAGCCGACCTTCCTGATCGAATATCCCGTGGAACTGTCTCCTCTTGCCAAGCGCGACCCGGACAACCCCAGGCTGACCCACCGGTTCCAGCCGTTCCTCGGCGGCCTGGAGGTCGGGAACGCCTTCAGCGAGCTGAACGACCCGATCGACCAACGAGAACGCTTCGAGGCGCAAATGGCCCAGAAGGCAAAGGGCGACGAAGAAGCCCACCCGTTCGACGAGGATTTCGTCCGCGCCCTCGAATACGGCATGCCGCCGACCGGCGGCCTCGGCCTCGGCATCGACCGGTTGGTGATGGCGTTTACGGATAAGCCGTCGATACGGGACGTGATACTGTTCCCGCAGATGAAGCCGGAGGGGAAGTGACAAGTGGAACCTAACGCGGAAGTCAGGAGATTGGCCGGCGCGAACATGGACATAGACCTGACCAGCCCGGCCGAGGCAATTCACTGGGAGCAGAACCGATGTCCCTGGAATGCGACGTATAATTCCTAAGGCGTTAGTCATTTACGACTATCGGAAAGGACCTACAATGAGCATTCTGCGCAGAAACGCGGCCATCATTGCCTCCATTGTCCTGATAGCTATGTCACTATGCGGAGGCGCGTTCGCGGAGACAATCGACCAGGTGAAACTCCTGGACCGCTCGGCAGCCTTCACGTTCTCCATCATGAGCGACAACAAGGGCGATTCACCCGCCAGCAGACAGGAGTTCGCTCGCATGGCCCTCTGGATTAAGGAGGCTGACTGCAAATTCGTGATCGGGATGGGTGATCTGGTCAAGAAGGGTTTCCGCAATGATTTCCTGGATCTTCTGAAGTCGGACAACTGGTGGCACAGCCATTTCTATCCGTGCGTAGCCGACGGCGAAAACGAATACTACGGCAAGGGCCAGGATGACTGGGGCGCCGGCGCGCCTATCCTGGATACGGTCGATCTGCGAAGTCGTGACGGAGTGACCGTAAGGCCCAATGGCTGCGAATACTATGCCAAAGTCCGTGTTAGATCGTACACAGTCCATATTGTAATGCCGCACTTCTCCGATTCGCCCCCCGATCCGGCTATAGCCTTTCGAGCGGAATCTCGCCAGTGGATGGTGGACACTTTGAAGTCTATAAAGAAGGGACCGCGTGACATAGTCGTTGTGGGAGCGCACAGCATAAGCGGGTCGTGGATCGAGGTCCTGTCCAACAATCACCGACAGGTTCTCATCGATAAGGCCGATCTGGTCCTTTCCGCGACCACTCATTTCTGGCAGAAGATCGATACCAAGGGACACGAGTGGGAGGGCCCACTGTGCATCAACACAGGTTCGGTCACCTATCCCGCCCCCGGAAGCAAGCCGGGGTACGTGCAGGTGCGCGTGATGGATAATCCGAGGTGGCTGGTCGTGGAGTACGTGGACTGCGCCGCCGAGAAGAGAGCCGTCCAGCCGGCGGAGCGCTGCTACGTCAAGGAGATAGGCGGGCCCATCTACGCGGCCGACCTCGCTCATTGACGGGTCGCCTGGCGCACAGAACAGTCTTCCAGGCCGGCCAGGGTTGACAAGGCTGACATTTGGAGGATTCCCAAACAGTGAACACAGTTCAGATTCTCTTGGGCGCGGCTTGCGGCATATTGGTTGTGACGGCGGCCATGGGCGAACCCGCAACCGACACGCAGACGCAGTGTACATTCAACAAGACCATAACCAAGACGGCGCAGGGCGGCTACCTGCTTTACCTGCCGCCGGACTATGGCAAGATCAAAGACAAACACTGGCCGCTGCTGGTCTTTCTGCACGGCGCGGGCGAGCGGGGGAACGATCTCGAAAAAGTGAAGCTGCTCGGGCCGCCCAGGATGGTGGCGGACGGCAAGAAGTTTCCGTTCATACTCGTCTCGCCTCAGTGCCCCGAGGATTCCTGGTGGACCGAGCAGACTGACGTGCTCGCGGCTATGATCGACGAGGTGGAGGCCAAATACAGCGTTGACAAGAGGCGGATATATCTAACCGGCGTGAGCATGGGCGGATTCGGCGCTTGGGCGCTGGCGACCAGACAGCCGAAGAGATTTGCGGCCATTGCCCCAATCTGCGGAGCGGGCCAGCCGTACACCGCCTATATGCTCAAGGACATCCCTATGTGGGTGTTCCACGGAGACAAGGACAACGTTGTGCCGCCCGCAAAATCTCAGGAAATGGTCGATGCCGTCAGGGCCGCCGGCGGCAACCCGAAGTTCACCCTCTATCCCGGAGTCGGCCACTATTCCTGGGACGCCACCTACGGCAACCCTGAGTTCTGGAAATGGCTTCTTGACCAGCGGCGAAAGTAGGAGCAGCGAACTGTGGGAAATCGCGCCGAGCTGCCATTCTCAAAGATCGAATGGGTCTTCACGGACCTCGGCGAAACCCTGATCGACGAGCGCATCGCCCTGCGGGACAGGCTGGAGCAGGCCGTCAGACTCATGGCCGAAATCGGCAGGCCGCGGTTTCTGCGTCAGTTGGAGGAAGCCTGCAAGAGCGCGGCTTGCGACTACGTCACTAAGCAGTACGACGAGGGGCTGAAACGGCTGGGCCTGAACCGGGAGCGGAGGAGATTTGTGATCTCACGGACCCCCTGGCGATCCGACCTCGAGGAGTTGATGCCCGGCGCAATCGACCTCTTGGAAATCCTGAGCCGCAAGTTCAAACTGGGAGTTATAGCGAACCAGCCGCGCGGGGTCGTCGAGAGGCTGGAGCAGCGAGGAATACGGCAGTACTTCTCCGTCGTAATCGCGTCCGAGGAAGTCGGGGTTGCCAAGCCCGATCCCCGCATATTCGAGATCGCTTTGGAGGCGGCCAAATGCCCACCCGCCAAGGCCTTGATGATCGGCGACAGGATAGACAACGATATCAGACCAGCCAAACTGCTCGGCATGAAGACGATCAGGGTTCTGAGCGGTTGGGGAAGTCTGCAGGAACCCAGGGACGAGCAAGACCTGGCCGACTATACCGCGGAGTCTCTGGGCGAGATACGAGATCTGTTGGCCGGGTGATCAGACCTGTTGCGCTATTTCTTCCTGAACCTCCGGTACACTTCAGCATCGTTCCGCTTGCCGATGGCCGCAACGAATAACGTGTCAGCCTCAACCCTGTAGATGATCCGGTATTCGCCGATGTCGGCCCGTTTGAACGGCTGGCCCGCGCCTTTGAGAGCAATGGAGTCGGTGGGCGACGGATCGGCGCGCAAAGTCTGAATGCGGGCCGCTATCCGCCGCTGATGATTCGGTTGTCTGGTCGTGAGAAAACTGTTCGCGGTCCGAGAGAGTCTAAGCCTCAGCATTCAGAATCCCTTGAATGACTGCTTCGCTTTCTTCAACGCTCAGATATCCCGCCTTCTCAGCTTCCTTCGCTTTTGCGGCCCAAAGCTCGTCCTCGAGGGCCTCAAGCTCGGCGTATCGCGCGCTCGATATGACGACCACCGCCGGCCGGTTATGCTTGGTTACGGTCACCGGCTCTCTTTGAGCGGTGTCCATCAATGTCCCGAACTTTTCCTTGGCTTCTTTAGAAGACACCGTTACCACTTCGATCCTCCCCGATAACAAAACGACCCTTATGGACATTATAGCCATAATGGTTATTCCCGTAAAGGGGTTCCTACGAACGATAACAGTTCAGAGTTGGGGAGGGCGTCATTTCGAGCGGAGCGCCAGCGGAGTCGAGAAATCTGCTTTTCCTGCGGAGTACCCCGGAAAAAGCAGATTCCTCACTTCGTTCGGAATGACGTTGCCCGGTACGTACTCACCATTACTGAACTTACTACGAAACTTCTAGTACCGCCGCCCCGCCCCGCGGAACGTAAATCGCCGTCGGCGACGAGCCTATATCGTCAACCCTGGAGAACGGCCCGCTCCGCGACCAGTCCGGTCTATACGATTGGACCGTCGCCCTCCCGCCCGTGGAGATGCGCAGGTCCAGCCTGTCCGTATCCGTGCAATTGAGCAATATCACCTTATCAACCCACCTCGGCACAACGATTTCCGAAGTCTTCGTGTTCTTCATATACACGATCGCTTCCCGGTCGCCGATGAACATCATGTCCGGGATCGCGTAGTTCTCGCCGAACAGTTTGAACTCGCCTTTGAGAAGCGTCTTCCTGTGCTCCCTATAGAAGGACAGCCACGCCTTGGTTATTGCGCACTGCTCGTCTGTTGCGGTGAGGAAGTCCACGGAAAGGGCGGGCACGCCGCTGCAGACCATCGTCGCCATGTACTTGCCGACAGTCGAAGCCCCTGAGTTCTTCGGCCAGATGGTCGGATCGGTCTTCAGTACCACGTCGTAAGCCCACGGCCTCATGTGCAGGTTCGCGAGCCGTATCATCTCGAAACTCTCCGGCGAATCCCCGCACTGAACGATGTCCAGCGCCCGCTTTGTGTTGATATTTGCGTGCAGGATTCGAGCTTCGGTGATCGCCTGGGTATTGACCGACCTAAGGGCGTCGCGGACCGCCGCCAGGCAATCAACGACCGCGTTGCCCATCGGCTGATCGAGATGCTGGTGTTTCGCGTTACACGTGTGCGGCACGGAATCGGCAACGTCGATCCATATTCCGTCGATCTTCAGCGTCCGCGCGAGCTTCTCGAACTGCTCCTTAAACAGACCGCGCGTCCCGGGATACTTGGGACACAGGTTGTAAGTCTCGCTGTCTTCCCAGACGTGCCAGTCTTTCGTTTTCTCCAGGTAGATCTTGCTCTGCCTGGCCTGCCAGAACGGCGCCGACCAGAGTTCGACGCGCAGCCCCATATCGTGCATCTCTTTGACCGCGCCCGGCATATCGGGGAACCGGTCCGGCGCGACGATGAAATCGCCAAGGATTCCGTTGTCCAGGTCGCCCCACCACTGCCCGGGCTTGGCGTCCCATCCGGCGTCGATCAGGTACGTCCCGATGCCCAGCTCCCGGCATTTCCGCGCGGAGTTCAGCACGAGCTTCTGGTCGATATTGTGGAGATAGCAGTACCAGGTGCAGAAAACGGGCTCGGATGTCCATTCCGGAAGCGGATCGTGGCGTCTGCCGTTGAAGCGGTCGAACGTCTTCGCGTATTGACGCTCCACGTCAAGCCACGACTTTCGCGCCGTGCTTATTATCAGCGCGTCTTCAAGCGACTCGCCGGTGAGCGGAATATCTTCCCGCCGCGAGAGCGTGAGAACGTAATCGCCGTCCCCGGCGGCCCCCCTCAAGGTGGTCGCTCGCTCCGCGACCGCCCAGCCGGCCGATATCCCGTTGTTGCCCTTGTTGTCGCAGAGCAGAATGAACGGGGCGTCCGAGTTGGCGCGCGCGTCCTCCTCGAATCCCTGAGGCAGCAGGCAGCGATACAGCGGCACGTTCTCCGGCCACTTGTTGTGCTGGTGGTAATAGCCGAGCGTCCGCCCGATCGGTCCGATGTTCGGCACCATGACGGAGTGCAGACCGGCCTGAGGAGTCGTGATTTTGGCTGAGTAGGAATCGACCGACAGCTTCCGCCCTTTCGGTGGCCGCAGTTCGAACCGCACTATCTTCTGTATCCCGTTCCGCTCCAGCCGCAGGTTGAGAGTATATTCTCCATCGCGCCACGGCTTGCTGGAATACCGCGCCGACGACCGGTCTCGCGACTCAAATCTCCAGTCCAGTTCCTGGCCGCCGACGGTAAAGACAAGGTCCGTCGCAGGCAGACCCTCGAAAGGTATTCGCAAAGGGGCGGCCCCGCCCGCCGCTGAAATCAGCATTACGACAAGAGCCGCTGTCACAAGCGCAAATCCGCGCGTCAATTGGATCTCCTTATTTAGTCAGAAGTGGGTCCATTCCGTCCACCCAGTCCACCCCGTCCATTTTGTCCTTCGGTTTAACCTGGCCTTACTCTATGACCACCGCCCCACCCCGCGGCACGGACAGCTCCGTCCCCGCGCCGATGTTGGCGACGGATACCGGCGCGCCCGTGGGCGACCAGTCAGGGCCGTAAGGCTGCACAACGCATTTCCCCTTGGCCATTGCGATCTTGAGGTTGAGCTTGTCCGAGTTCGTGCAGTTCAGAAGCGTTACCCTTTCAATCGACTTCGGCAGGAGGACCTCATCGGTTTTCGAGTTCTGGACGTAGACCACGGCTTCCTTGTCACCGATGAGCATCATATCCGGGTGGGTATAATCCGCGCCGAACAGCTTGAACTCGCCCTTCAGCAGGGTCCGCTTGTGCTCCTTATAGAACGCCAGCCAGGCTTTCGTTATTTTGCACTGCTCCTCCGAAGCCGTCAGGAAATCCACCGAAAGGGCCGGCACGCCGTTGCAGACCATTGTGGCCAGGAACTTGCCCACGGTGGCGGCGTCGGCGTCCTTTTCCCAGATCATCGGGTCGTTTTTGAGGACGATGTCGTATGTCCACGGGCGGAGGTGAATCCCCGCCAACCTGAGCATCTCGAAACTTTCCGGCGCGTCGGACGGCTGCACAATGTCAATCGCCCGCTTGCTGTTGAGGTTGCCGTGGAGCACGCGCACCTCCGTGATCGCTTCCGGATTAACGGAGCGCAGCCCCTCCCGCGCGGCGGCCAGGCAGTCGACGAAGGCGTCGCCCATCGGCTGGTCGAGATGCTGATGACTGGAAGCGCAACTCGGCGGCACACCATCAGCGCCGTCGAACCACATTCCGTCAATCCCATAAGTTCGGGCAACTCTCTGGTATTGCTCCTTGAAGAACTGCCGGGTGCCCGGATATTTTGGGCACAGGTCGCGGGATTCTCCTTCAGCGGTTCGCGCGTGCCAATCCTTCGTCTTCTCCTGATACACGCGGCTTTTCTTGCCCTGCCAGAACGGCGCCGACCAAAGCTCGACCCTCAGGCCCATGTCGTGCATTTGCCTGACTGCTCCCGGCAGATCGGGGAACCGGTCCTTTTGGGCCTCGAAATCACCAAGTATCCCGTTTTCGAAATCGCCGTAACCGCCGTCGGGCCTGCAGTCCCAACCGGCGTCGATCAAAATCGTCCCGAAGCCGAGTTCCTTGCACTTCCGGGCGATCTTGAGCACGCCCTCCTGGTCTATATGATCCAGATAACAGTACCAAGTGCAGAATACCGGCTCGGACGTCCAGGCGGGCGCGGCGGGCCTGCCCGCTCTGCCGTTGAACTTGTCGAATGTTTTGGCGTAGGCAAGCTCGACATCCTGCCACGGTTTGGCGGCGGAGCTGATGATCAAAGCGTCTTCAAGCGCCTCCCCCGTGAAAGGGGTGTCGTTCTGCCTGGAAAGCGTTAAGACGTAATCGTTCCCCTCGCCTTGCCCATTGAGCATCGAAGCCGTGTCGGCGACCGCCCACCCCACGGCGAACGCATTGCGGCCTTTGTTGTCGGTGAGCAGGATAAACGGCGCCTCGCTGTTCGCACAGGCCGCTTCTCCGAAGTCCTCAGGGACGAGACAGCGAGTCAGCGGAACGTTCTCCGGCCACTTGTGATGTTCGTGGTAGTAAATAAGCGTATGCGCGAGTATCCTGGTGTTCGGGACCATTACGGCGTGAAGTCCTTCAGTGGGCAGTATGACCTTTGCCGTGTAGGACTTGACCGACAGCTTTTCGCCGGTCGGAGCCTGCAGGTTGAAGCGGAGTATCCTCTGGATGCCTTTCTCCTCGATCTTGACGCCCAGCGAGCAGCCGTTAAGTTCAACGCTGCTTTGGTTTTCCTTCTGAGGGTCGCAAACCCACTTCAGCTCCTGACCGCCCGCGTCGAACGTCAGCTCGATCTTCGGGAAGTCCTTCGGCACGGCGAGCAGTCCGCTGCCCGCCGCCGCTCGCACAGAGCACAAGCAGACGACGCCAAGGATAATGGCAAGCGCGAAACATCGTTCCAAGTTACAGTCCTCCTGTGATATATATAGAGAGGGAATCGCGAAAGCTGAGCAAAACAACTCAAGTATATCAGCGCAGCAGAGAGTTTGCTATAGGGAGTCGAGGGTCGAATGAGGTCAGTTTCGCGGGAATGTCATTCCGACCGAAGTGGAGAAATCTGGTTTCTCCGGTTGCGTCGCGCTGAAAAGCAGATTTCTCGACTCCGCCAGCGCTCCGCTCCTAAGGAAGCGCCCCGTTTCGGGATTTCCGGGTTGGGACCCGAAGTTGTCCGCTATAGCACGCGTATGGCGCCCAACCCTCAAATCCCGAAACAACGGCACTCCGCCAGCGCTCCGCTCCTAAGGAAGCGCCCCGTTTCGGGATTTCCGGGTTGGGACCGAAGTTGTCCGCTATAGCACGCGTATGGCGCCCAACCCTCAAATCCCGAAACAACGGCTTTCTCGACTCCGCCAGCGCTCCGCTCCTAAGGAAGCGCCCCCGTTTCGGGATTTCCGGGTTGGGACCCGAAGTTGTCCGCTATAGCATGTGTATGACACCCAACCCTCAAATCCCGAAACAACGGGATCTGCTTCTGTAAAGTGGCCGGAAAAAGCGGATTCCTCGTTCCTCGGAATGACGTTGCCCGGCAGGTACTCACCATTCCTGAACTGTTACAGGGAGTCGAGGGTAACCCCCTCCCCATTCAGGGGAGGGTTGGGGTGGGGTTGAAGTGACGGCCCAGAGACACGGCCCGACCCGTGCCCGTCCGCCTCTGTAAACTAAACTCGTATAAGCGGCGTCAAACTAGATAGCTATTGCGAAACGAGGAGGAGGCAAGATGCTCAGGCAAATCCATGTTGCGGCAGTTCTAACGGCGTGCATCGCTGTGGCGGGAGGACGCGCGCTCGCCAATGACAGCGCCCTGAGCGCAATCGGCGGCGGCGCCGTCGAGCCGATGGGCCGGCACAAGTCGATTCGCATGGTCCGCGAGAAGGCTACCGCGAGGTTGGACTCAGAAAGCGCCCGTGTGCGGTGCGAATTCGTGTTCAAGAACGAAGGCAAGGCGGTCACGGTCACAATGGGATTTCCGGAAAAGGCGTGGGCATACGGTGACGGCAGCACGGAGATGCGGCTGAAAGGCTTCAGGTCCTGGGTCGACGGACGGCTGGTCAGAACGCGGTACGCGCCTTCCGGCAAAAAGGGAGAAATACCTCGCCACGAAGAGTACCGCGCCTGGTACGTCAAGAAGATCCCATTTGAGGCCGGACAGACACGAACGGTTGTGGACGAGTACACTTCCGAACTGGGCGGATCGGGCTCCGTTGGTTCGGAGTATGATGCCATCTCGCTCTTCAACTACATCCTGAAGACCGGACGAAACTGGAAGGGTCCGATCGGCCAAGCTGTTGTGATTGTGGACGCCTCCCGTTTCCCGCGGACGTATTACGACATCTCGGCGCTGCCCAAAGGATATACGAGTCGAAAACGCACGCTCACCTGGACTATGAGGAATTTCGAGCCCACAGGTGATATAGAGATCGAGTTCGTCCCGCGCTCCCCAAAGCTGAACGGTAAGATGATTAACGGCTACAGTTGGTCGCCTTTCTCGGTGGTCAACGGTAGAGCGATGACCGGACTCGGCTTCATCGAAGATGCGCTGGGCGGGTCAGTGGACGACAAAGCGAAGCGCATTCGCGTGATCAAGTACGCCGGCCGGACCCTGACGTTAAAGGCCGGCTCCGGAACCGCTCAGTTGGACGGCTCCCGTAGGATAACTCTCCCCGTTGCGCCAATAGCCGGCAAGTATGACCAGTTTTCCGTACCTGTCGCCGCGGTGGTGAGAGTTCTCGGCGGCAAAGCCAGGTACGATTGGAAAAGCCGCCGCCTCAACCTGTGGCTGGCGCCGGCAAGCGCAAAGCGAGGAAGCTCGACATCCTGACGCGCCAAGCCGGCGGCATGACAAACGGGGGACGCCAACATCCGCAGTTCTCGCTCAACAACTAGACGCTTACTTGCGGTTTCCGCAATATTGGGCCTGCTGCTCGCGGGCTGGATTCTGCTGAGGTTGTGTTTTCACGGACTCAAACCGATTTCGTGGACACGCTCCCTTGTCGGAGTCAATGTGACGTTGAGGAAGGTCACGCGGACGAGAAACGGACTGGTCAAAATAGAATTGACAATTGACGCGAGGCCCGAGGGAGCAAAAAGAGCTTACGTCAGCCTCGGCGATATCAGAGTCTTCGTAGACGGCAAAGAGACCAGCCCCCAGTGTGACCATTGGTCAAAGCGCGGACGAATATGGAAGACGGCGAGCTTCAAGGTTAAACCTCGCGCCCGACGGCTTACTATTGTGCAGGAGGTGCGCGTCGTCGAGAAACGTCGCTTCCGGTTCGCCGGGGCGTCCGGCGGGACGCTGCCTGTTACCAGGCGAATCGGTAAAGGTCAGGTCACGCTGCGCCGCACCTACTGCAATAGGACAGCAAAGGACATATTGAAAGACCGCCGCTGGTGGGGCTATTCGGACCGCTATGAGGGACGACCTGTGTATGCAGTCGAACTGGAGGTCAAACCCGCCTGGGTGGCTACGCTGCACTTCCGTTATGATTGCTGGAAGAACGGAGATTCGTTCCATTGGTCCGGCTCCTACGAAATGCACGAAGATCGGAGAGCGAGGCTGACAGATGACGTCGGGCGGGTTCACGCCGTTGCGGATGTCGCCTATGACGAGAACGCCGCCGACGGTCAGACAGACGTGTTCGCTAAAGGGACCAAACACTGGACGATCATCGAGAGAGCGGCGGGTACGCTGGCCCCGAGGTTCGCGGGGAAGATGGTCGACCGCCGCGCTCGGAATACGGCCAACGCCGCCATTAACCACGATATCTACCTCTATATGTTCCCGGCAATCTATCCGGAACCAAAAAGCTTTGACCTTGACCTGACGATTCCGTGCCTCAAAGGCCGGGCAGAGGCGGTCTTTGAGGACGTTCCAATTCCATAGCTTGATTACGGTTCTTGAGCGGATTCCCCCTCACCCAAGTCCTCTTCCCTATAAACCGTCCGGGGGGAGAGAGGACACGACGGACACGCCGGTACAAACGGATCGCCCGGAAGCTTCTCCCGGGCGATCCCTATCCGATAACCTTCCCACCCTTAGAATACAGGAGGGCTATCGACGTCTCGATCTGGTTATGATCCCTCCGAGGCCGACCGCGCCGCACAACAGGGCAAGCAGTCCGGACGGCTCGGGAACCACTGAGTCGGGTCGCAAAATGTGGAAATCGAGAGAGCCGTTCGAGGCCGGGCCGGCGGGGTCGATGTCGTCGAGGAGCGCGTCGTCACCGTTGGGATCGAGAAAACCATTCTCCACTCCGCCGGTGTTGTTGTAGTTGTAAACTCTGTTTATCCCGCCCATCTTGCCTCCGCAACGGGCGTAGAAATCGCCCCAAACCGGAGCGCGGTCGCTCCAGAAAGACCAGGTCATGCCGAACTGGCCCTCGGCCAGCGGGTTGAACCTCAGCCCATAAAGATCCTCAGGCATACCCGGCGTGCCGGGATTTGCGTATTGGATGCCCGTCGAATAGAGTGTCGCTCCGGTCAGTCCGGCGATGTCCGACGCAGAAATCCCCTCTGAGCCTTCGATTATGACGTGGCTGATTCCCGCCTGGGTCCCGTCGTGGCCAAACGTGTAGGTATATTTCCACGGATTGCCGGAGATCGGGTCATCGTTGGTCACGGTCCAGGAAATCGACACGTTGTAGTTGACCCATTGCAGCCCCGGAATGCCGACGTAAAGGCCGTCTCCGGAGTCGGGAGGCGGACCGGGTGAATAGGTGAGACTACCTGAGTAACTTACCGCGAGGCCGGGCGAAACAGCAGCTAGGCATAAGATCGCCAGGGCAGCCAATGCGGGGCGTATTACATGACACATCCTTTTCCCCCTCGTGAGTGGCGCGGCCCGCCCAAATGTCGCCCACTCTCATAGTCCAGAGTACCCCAAGATCGATCCGGTGTCAACAGGTAATATTACCTGATTTTGCGGTGTTTCTTCTCCGCCACAGTCAACCACCAATCATCAACGCAAGGGTTCAGGAATGGAGAGAATTTTCACCCTCACCCCATTCGCTGCGCTCAGGGCAGGCTCTAACCCTCTCCCTCAAGGGAGAGGGGATTACGCTCGTGTTTTCCCAAGGGTGAGCAGCGGGGAAAGTCGTACAGACCATTCCTGAATTGTTACATCAACCGTCCCTTGCTTAACACCCCCTCCGACTGGTTATACTGTTCAGGAGATTCTCATGTGCAAACTCCGTTTCAGCGCAGCCACGAACTTCGATAATGAGCTTCCAGCTCGCCTCGCGTCGCACTCGGTCGTGGAGCTTTTCGGCAAACTGCCGCGTGACGCCGCCGGCGGCGGGAGAGCGAGTTACATGCTCGCGCCGGTATCGCGCCATAGGTTGGAAGAGCACGTGCGGGAAGCCCGCCGGCATGGCATGGCCTTCGATTACCTCATCAACCCAGCGTGCATGGGCAACCGCGAGTTCACCGCCGTCGGTCAGCGCGACCTGCGCCGGCTGCTCGACTGGATTTCGCAAATCGGCGTCGAGTGGGTCACTATCTCAATACCTATGCTCCTTGAGATCGTCAAAGCCCGGTATCCGGACCTCAAGATCAGGGTAGGGGTCTACGCGCAGGTCAACTCCCCGGTCCGCGCCAGGTACTGGGAGGATTTGGGCGCGGACTGTATCACTGTCGAGCCGCTCACCGCGAACCGCGATTTCCGGCGGCTCCGAGCGATCCGCGATAGCGTCAAGTGCGATCTGCAGCTTCTTGCCAACGCGGCCTGTCTCAAGGAATGTCCGCTCTCGCCCTACCACATGGTGAGCTTGTCGCATGCGTCTCAGACCCACAGTGAAAGGTTCATGATCGACTACTGCCTCCTCGCGTGCTCCGCGATGAAGCTGGCCGATCCTGCCAACTACCTGATGTCCCCGTGGATTCGCCCGGAAGACCTCCGGCTGTACGAAGCCATCGGGTACAAGTCGTTCAAGATACTGGAACGCGATGCGCCGACCGACACCCTCGTGAACCGCGTCCGTGCCTATCACGAGCGCCGCTTCGACGGCAATCTGATCGAGCTCATCCAGCCCTACGGCTACAAAGAGAAGCGGTCCGGCTCTCAACCGCGCCGGGGCCGTCTGTGGGACGTTCGCACTTTCTTGCGCCCGTGGAAGGCAAATCCCGCGCGCCTGCTCCGCTGGCGGGAGTTCGCCAAAATGCACGGGATGCTGTACGAGTCCGATCAACGGTCGCCGCTTGTCATCGACAATCGCGCTCTTGACGGATTTGTCGAAGGGCTGATCGATCGCGACTGCGGCGGGCGCGATTGCGACCTGTGCGGCTATTGCAGGAACATCGCCCAGGAAGTGGTCAGGCTCGACCCGGCTTACCGCGACCGCTGTATCGATCTGGCGCAAGGTCTGCTCGACGATATGCGCTCCGGCGCAATGTGGAAGTACCGCTAATCACGAAATCACGAAAAGGCGAAAAGGGCAATGGGGGCTGTTGAAAAAGGCCGTGATAACGTCATTCTGAGGAGGAACGACGAAGAATCTGCTTTTTCTGCTCCTCCATTTCGTGCTTTCGCAATCTGGCCCTGAATGTGAGGTAGATTGCCGATAATGCGTATCTTGCTGCTTTCGATGCCCGACGTAGCCAGCTCGTTCGACCGCGTTATGCGGATTCCGAACCTCGCCATCGTCTCGCTTGCTGCCAATGTCCGCGACGCCGAGGTGTCCACGCTCGACCTGGTCTTGCACTCCAGAAACGTAGGACAAGCTGTCGAGGACGCGCTGCGAAAGATCGAGCCCGACCTCGTCGGTCTGAGCGCGATGACTTTCCAGTATCCGACCGCCCGCAAAGTGGCCAAGCTCGTTCGCAAGACGCTTCCACGGGCGAAGATCGTCCTGGGCGGCTATCACGCGACGTTGGCTTATTTGGAAATCGCCGGCGATCCGGATGCCGCCGGCATCGATTTCATCATACGCGGCGAGGGAGAAACCCCGCTCAATATGCTGATCGCCGCGCTCGGCAAAGGCGGCGACTTCGCGGCTATTCCCGGCCTGTCGCACAGATCACAAGAGGGTTTTGTCCACAATCCATCCGGCGGACTGAACAGCCTGGACGAGGTCGATATCCCCGACAGAAGCTCGCGCCTGAGCGGCGGATTTCACTATTTCGGGAAGCCGTTCGACGTGGTCGAGACATCCCGCGGATGCCCGCGCAACTGCCGTTTCTGCTGCATCCGCGGGATGTACGGCGGCAGCTATCGCGAGTATCCCATCGAGCGGGTCGTGGAGGACATCCGGCGGGCCGGGGAGGCCGGGGCGAGGGGGATATTCTTCAGCGACGACAACATCAACCTCCGGCCCGAGCGGTTCCGCGAACTCTGCCGCGCGATAGTGGACCGCAGGCTCGCCGATATGGAGTTCATCAGCCAGGCCGACGTCGCGGGCTTCCTGGAGTTGCCCGATCTCCCCTCGGAGATGCGCCGCGCCGGCTTCAGCGGCGTGTTCCTCGGCATCGAAAGCGTGAACAGGGACACCTGGCGGTTCCTGCGCAAGAGCAATTCGTGGGAATCGACCAGGAAGGTAGTAGACGCTTTGCACGCGAAGGGCATAGCCGTCGCGGGCGGCCTCATAGTCGGCAACCCCGACGACGATGCCGATTCCGTCCGGGCGTCCTTCCGCGCCCCGATCAGCCTTGGACTGGATCACGCCATTATGTGGTGTCTGACGCCGTATCCGGGGACCGAGGTCCGGGAGGACCTGATGGCCGAGGGACTCGTGGCCAATCCGGACCGCTATGATCGCTACAACGGCTTCATCTGCAACGTCTCCACCAGAAAACTGACGAACCGGCAGATCGTCCGCCTTATTGCCGCCGAGGGGCTGAAGCTCTATCTGCATCCGTCATTTATCAAACAGGCGAGCATCTGGCGGCACAGCCTGCCCAACATGCTGACCTTCTGCCGGACAACACTGGAATATGCGACCAAAGCCCCCCGCAACCGGCTCTTCGAGTCCCGGCATCGGATGTAACCGGGTGAGCTTCGCAGCACGCCGGCGCCAACCTGCCCCCCCCGAACGTGGGGCCTTGCGCAGCAACGCAAATAGTCCCCGAAGGGGGACTTCGTGTAGTTGTAGCCGTGAATTCATTCGCCGGGCAACTCTCACCAAAACCTACCTGCTCACGCTCATCCCCTCTTCAAGCACGAGCAGGTAATTCTCTACCGGCATGTAATCCGTCAGCGAATTGCCCGTGCCGAGGGTCCAGTAGCCGTCGCCGGAGAGGAAACACTCCTCTATGTGCCTGCGGGTGTAGGCGCGAAGATCCTCTTGCGAGCTTCTGCAGATCATATCCACGTCGAGGCCGCCAAGGGGCGTTATGCGGCTGCCGAACCGCCTCTTGAACTCGCCCACCGGCATAATGGCGTCCTCAAAGGAGTGTTTCGCGTCGATCTTGCAGACTTCAATCAGGTCGTCGTATATCTCAAGCAGGTTGCCGCACGAGTGCAGGATGTACGGCTTGCCCTCGGCGTGGGCTATCTCCGCGGCCTTCTTGTAAGTAGGGAGCACGTGCTCGCGCAGATACTCGGGCGGGAGGAATGTGGATGTCTTGAAGCCGAGATCGTCGCCCTGCCTCAGCGCGCAGACGGCGTCCATGCCGGCTATCTGCCGGTCGCCGCTGAGGATTAGCCTGCTGAGCCGGGCGAACACCTCCTCAGCGAGTCCGGGTGAGTCCACGAGCGCATAAGACAGACCCATGACGCCCATCAACTGAGAGGTCCACTCGTACGGGCCCATGCAGACCCCGCCGACGATTCTCGCTCCCCCCGGCAGCAGTCCCGCCACCGTCTCGAAGTGCCTGAACTCCAGCGGGTGCGACTCGGCAGGCCAAGGGTACTTCTCGTAGTCCTCCCACGTCCGGACCATCGCCCTTGCCTCGCTGCCCTCGCTTGCGGCGCCGTGCCCTTCGCCGAGCGGGCAGTTCAGCGGAATCTCCATCGGAACAACGTCGAAACCCATACCGAGCCAGAAATCGACGTAGATGTTCCAGTAACCGGGATCGTCAAACCCCATCCTGTCGAAATCGGTTCCAGTCCGCTCCGCCACGAACTCAGGGCTGACGTAATGTTCGTAAAATGGCAGATGGTCCGGCTTTCCCTTTCTCCACAGCATCTTCAAAAACTGCTCGTAATCAGGTTGACGCCTAAGGTCCATAAGATTGTCTAACTCCTTTGCGCTTCCGACTCCTCCGACTCAGCACTCAGCACTCTCCCTCGCCTCCTCCGCCATCGCCAGCACGTTCTCCGGCGGCACGTTCGGCAGCAGGGCCTCGTGGCTAGGGCTGACCACCAGGCAGGGACCCAGCAGTTCCTTCACGCGCCGGACATCGGCCCGGATATCCGCGGGCGTTCCGTTCATCAACAGGTCCTGGGTGTCGATCCCGCCGACGAACGCTATCTTGCCCTTGAACCGCCGGGCCAGTGTCTCCGCGTCCATGTTGAGCGCCATAGCCTGCAGTGGGTGCAGCGCGTCGATTCCGCAGTCAATGAACCGGTCGATCAGCCTGCTGACCGCGCCGCAGCAGTGCAGCATAACCTGATAACCCCACCTGTGTCCCTGGTCGATAAACCGCTGCATTTGCGGCCGGATGAACCTGTCGAAAAGCTCGGGACTGAGAAGCAAGTCGAGCTGGGTCCCCAGGTCGTTGCCGAAGAAATATCCATCCACCTCATCGCCGGCGAGCGCGAAGAAGCGTTCGTTTGCCTCATAGAAGAAATCGCAGACGTGACTGGTGACCGCGTCCACCACTTCCGGATGGGTGTACATTTTGACGAAGTAGTTCTCCATCCCGAACAGGTCCGCGATGATGTGAAAGAAGCAGGTCCAGGTCCCGCTCGCCCGGTACACGTCGCCGGCGTTGCGCAGGGTCTCCAGCACGGGCGAGAAATCCTGGTAGTCGGCATTCGGCCAGTCGTATTTCTCGACCTCGGCGGCGTCCTCGCAATCGGCAAGAACCGGATTGCTCACGTCCAGGCCGTCGAGCCTGACGAGATCGAAAGGCGGCCTGTTGTTGGCGCTCTTATATGGGCTGTCGTCCGCCGGAATCCAGCGAAGATCGTCCCGCAGGAACCGCCGGAGGTCCTCCTGTTCCGTAAAGCCGAAATGCTTTAGATAGATCGGCCACGTCTCGTGGTGCGGCATACCCAGCCAAAACCCGCACCGGTCCGCCGCCTTGCCCGAAATAATGGTCTTGATTCGTTCGCGACTTGTCATATCAGCCACCTCAAGAATGTCTATTGTCCGCGCGTCACTTCGTTTCCTTGCCGGTCTTTTCCTTGAGTATCTCAGCCTCGCGTTCGGGAGAGTAGATAGGGAAGCACACACTCGGCCCCTGCACGGCCATTTTGAGGACTTGCCCGTTTTCCTCACCTTCGAATTCCAGACTGTAAGACCGATCGCTGACGTGACCTGACGGAGATTTGGAAATCATAGACTGAAGCATATCGCGGACAAAGCCCCCGATGCCCCCCAACTCACTCTTGACTCGCATCACTAGCGTGGAAATCAGCTTCGGATCGGACAGGATGCGGTCTCTGCGGTCTTGCTCACTCTCCAGATGTCGCCCCTGATCATCGCTCAAGAGCATGACGGATTTGCGCGGAAGCTGCCTTTGACGACAAAATGTAGCAAGCGTCTCCGGATCGAACTGCCCGAGTGGTATCCCTTTCTCAGACTTCGCCAGGGCCTTACCTTTTGGGTCGAGGAAATCATACAGCTTCCAGGGATATTCCAGGGAGAGCGGAGATAGCGCGCTGAAGTCCCGCGTCCTGGCTATCCATTCACGGAGTTGACCTTCCGTCATATTGGCGAAACAGCAGATATCGTCGATGTCAACGCCATCGCCATCGAGCTTCTTGCGGAGGCCTGCTAGATAGTCCGCTGACACAAGACTCGAGTGATGATCGCGCCAGCCCTCGGACCATCCTACCAGGACCTTCTGATCATCGTTAGTGAACCAGTTCGTGGACCCTGATGAGACACGTCGCAAGGTCGCCCCCGCGTCTATCTTCTGGCCAAAACAAGAACTCGCGATCTGCTGCCCGAGGTTCTTCTGGCTCACAAAATCCTCGCAGATGATGTTGAAGCCGGTCGCTTTGGAGAGCGCGCGTATCAGATCCGCGAACGTCGCTTCGTCGGCTCCCTCCTGTTGCAGGACGACTTTGGCTTGCAGCGACGTTCGTTGCCAGTCCTGGTCTCTGTCGCCCTTCAGGAACTGCAGAGTCTTGTCCGGCATTTCGTCCCGCGGTTGCTGGGGGGCTACTTCCTTTGGTGGCGGTGCGAGTTCTAGTTCCGTTATCTTCTGGAGAGGCCGGGCTATGTCTTCTATCCGGCAATGGTAACTAGTGTACAGATCGAACCGGACTCCCGTACGGTTTTCCACGCCGGTGGCGTCATCTAGTCCAACCTCAAGCAAGAAGGCAGCGTGCATAGGACCAGGCAGCGAGAAATTTCCCGTTGCCGCACTCTTCGTCGATTCGAGAGCCAACTGCGAAAGATCCTGAAACAGGTCAGGCTGCGAGAAGTCCTGGTTGTAGACACTGATGGGGTCTCCCGCCAACACCTTCGTTCTTGCATCGGGTCCGAGGCAAGCCAGAATCTTGCCCACGAGCCTTGACTCCTTGGAGCCTCCAACCGATTCCGGCGAGTTACCGAGCTTCATGAGGGCTTCCCAGGACCAGTCAGCCAAGGCAAGTCTGGCATCCCGACGTTTCTGCAGGAGTGAAGCGGTCTCTTTCTCCTGCTCCGCCGTCCGATAGATTCGGTAAGTTCGCTCGCTCTCCGCTTGGCTCGATGTCTTCTTGGACACATACTGAGCGTGTGTGGTCAGCGCCAGCAGCCGCAGCAGTTTCCCCAACGGCATGTCTCTGACACAGACCACAAGCGGAATGTCTCTTACCGGCCAATCGCTGTCGTTCTTCCCGCAGTAGATGGTCACGCCTGTCTGCTTGCTCAGATCGTCCGTCACCTGGTGAAGCCGCTTATAGCCGGCCTCGTACGTGACCTTCTGGTCGAGCCGTGGATCGCGGTCCGCCCTTTCGCCTGACGCGCTGACTTCCGAGCCAGCCGGCCTGGGGGTCGCGGTCACAGCATACGCCGACACCACCGAGAATGCGAATGCCGCCAGTACAACTGCTGACAATTCGATACGTCTCACGCAGGCTCCTTCCAATTCTCGCAACCTTTCGCCGCGAGACAAAGCTGGGCGGCCTTGCAGACCCGCCGCAGACATGTCTTCAGACGTTTCCCGCGTGGCGGAAGTGTACTTGAAGTGCCGGATCCTGAACTCCGGATCATCTCACGGTGCCAAAGAACACCAAATCCGAGCTGTTCTTCTCCGCCAGCCGCACCATAAGCCCCGACTGCATCAACTCGGCCCCGCTGTACGTTCCGCTTGCCGACCCGTCCGCTGCGTCTATTGCGTACCGTTTCTTCGGATTCAGGCCGCGCAGTATTACGGCCTGCGACTCCTGGTCCGACTGGGGCCGGAAGACGAAGAGAACACCATTTCCCGTCTTCGGGTCAGCGTACTGGATGCCGTCCCACTGCTTCCCATCCGGCCTCGGCAGAACGTGGTATATGTTGGCGGAGGCAATCAGCGGACGCAGACGCTCTTTGTACATCTTGAACTCCCTCTTGCCCGCTTCGCGCTGCTCGGGTGTCCATTTGGAGGTGTCCATCATTATAGTGCACCAACCCATCATCGCGCTTCGCAGCATGTATCGGAAACTCGCAAGCGTCTGCCCGCGATGGTCGGCGATATAGGACTCCAACATACTCGGCGGGAACGGATAACTGGCGTCGTAAAAGCATTTGCGCAGGTTGACCGGATCGTAATCGTCCGTCATACACATATAGTGATTGCGTTTGGCGACCCCAAAGTCGAAGAACCTCCCGCCGTTCACGCAGTCCTCAAACAGCAGTTTCGGGTTCTCCGAACGAAGCTGATCGTAGATTTGGTAGTAACCCTCCGCGCACGCCCTGCTAACATCTGTCCTGTCATTTGGGATGTGGCCGTGTCCTTCGCGGCCGCAGGAATCGCGGACCATAGTCTGGTCGTGCTCCAGGAGGTCCAGCTTGAACTCCTTGACCATACGCCTGAGGTCGTTGAGGCACCATGCCCTCGCGTCGGCGCAGCCCAGACAAACCGTTTCGCCCGTGAACGGGCCTGTATGCCAATCGTCGGGCGTGTCGTGCCCGAACCATGATCTCTGCGACGGCGTGAACACGTTCAGCGATTCAGGGCCGGCGTTCTTCTGATGCCCGCCCTGCGTCCAACCGACCCACAGGCCGAATTTCATGCCCTTTGAATGCACGTAATCGACAGTCTTCTCCAGGCCATTTGGGAATTTCTCCGGGTTGGAGCGCCAGTCGCCGACAGCCTTATACCAGCCGGCGTCCACGTGGTATATCTCGATTCCGAGATCGGCGCAGTCGTCGATCATCCGCTTAGCGAGGGCCTCGTCCACGGCCATGCCGCTTCCCCAACTGTTGTTCACAAGCACGGGGGTCACGCCGTATGGAATAGCGGGCCGCAAATGCTTCTCCACCCAACGATGAAGCTGATTGCACCCGTCGTCTACTTCGCCCTTATACGCGCCGATGAAGCAGGTCGGGTAACTCAGGGTCTCGCCCGGCTTGATGGCGCTTCGAGATCCGCCGTCCCACGGGTTCAGCCCCATGCTCACGCTGACCGATTTGTCATTTGCCATGCCCACACTCGTGCGCGTCCAGCCGCTGAATTCTATGCCGCCGTACAAACCGAACTTGCCCGTCGCATCATGTATGCAGAACCACGGCAGCTCGTCGCGCTTCACCTCACTCAGGCTGTAAGGACCGCAGTTAAGCGCTTTCTGATAGCCCGGCTGCATTGCGTCCGTGTGCGTCCCCGGATCGCCCACGTGGCCCGAGGTCTTCTCGATCCACCAGTGTTCCAGGGAATGGCCGTTCCGCGGACGCAGCGTCAGGGCAATAGTAGGCGATGGAGCAAATATCACAGTCTCGCTGCCTTTGTTTTCAATGGTAACTGAATGCTCGATTGGGCCGGGGAACTTGGGGACTGTAAACCAAGCGGACTTGAGGACAAGGTGAAGATCAGAACACTCATAGGTAAATCTGACAAGGGCAATTCCAGCGCGGACGGCCAGATGCATTCCACCCGACGGTTTCCACTTCAACGGCGTTTCCTTGCCGTTAACTGTAGCTGTATGGGGCAGCGCGGTCTCCGGAGATTGACCGAGCCATTTGTACGATCCGTTGGCGGATATGGATGTAATAACCGGCTCCCCATTGACCTTGCCAAACCGCATAGTGATGTCCTGGGTGTGAATGCCGAATCCCGTGCCAGGCTTGTTCTCTTTCGCTGATGCCGCGCTAATGCTCAGTATCAGAATTGCTGAAGCTGCAAACAAGATGAAGGTAGCCAAGTGTCTCAAAGTCCTAATCTTCCTTCCTACTTAACAAGACAGTTCATCACTTCGCCGAAGTACATCCGATGATAGTCCTTCTGCGGATAGTTATCGTGTATGATCGGGTCCAGGAAATGCTCCGGGGCCAAATCCTGGAAGTATATCTTCCTGCACTCGATCACTAATCGAGCCTGCGCAAAGCTCGTGGCGCCGGGCAGCGTGGCGGCAACGGGAGTCAGCCCGGTCGCGGCGGCCTTATCGACGTCGCGACCCGAACTGCTTCCGCACACGTTCAGCGCGCTCCTGTACCGCTCCTCGAAGAACGACAGTGTGAAGCTCTCCGCCTTCTCGATGAACTGATATGTGTATCGCTGCGGCCTGATCACGCACCAGCACACGTTCTTGTTCCAGAGCACGCCAAGCCCGCCCCAACTGGCGGTCATTGTGTTATACGCATCCGGCGGACCGGCCGTGATCAACATCCAGTCCGCCCCGACCAGCTTGAACGGGTTATCCGCTATCTCCTCTGGCCGTATGATTCTGAATCCATTGTCCACTTCTTCTCTCCTCCGCCGACTCGCAGATACGGATCGGCTATTGGAATAACTTCGCCGTCAGCGTCGCTCTTCCCTGCGAGCGCTGAATCCTCCCTCCTCCCAGGAGGGGGTTAGGGGAAGGTCACTCAGTCCTCAGCGCTCGGAACTCAGAACTGTTTTTCCGGTTGCAATCTCCGCCGCCGGGCGCTAATCTGTTTGGTGGGCCGCTTCACCAGGCGGCTTTCGATAAACACACCAGGAGTGGAGACGGTTGATGAAAAAAGCTTTGATTGTCTGGGGCGGATGGGAAGGCCACGAGCCGAAGCAGTGCGCCGATATCTTCGCGCCGATTCTGAAGGCGGAGGGTTACGACGTAACGGTATCCGACACGATGGATTCCTATACGGACAAAGACCTGATGAACTCTCTGAGCCTTGTCGTGCCGATATGGACGATGGGCAATATCACCGGTGAGCAGCTCGGCGGATTGCTGGAGGCCGTCAGAAACGGAGTCGGCATCGGCGGCTGGCACGGCGGCATGGGCGACTCCTTCCGCGACCAAACGGAATACCAGTTCATGTGCGGCGGGCAGTGGGTCCAGCACCCCGGCGGCGAAGTCGAGTATGAGGTCCACATCACCAACCCGTTCGACCCAGTCACCGAAGGGATCTCCGACTTCAAGATGAAATCCGAGCAGTACTACATGCACGTGGACCCGTCCAACGTCGTTCTGGCGACGACCACCTTCTCCGGCGATCACCTGCCGTGGATCAAGGATACCATCATGCCCGCCGTCTGGAAGCGCGTCTACGGCAGAGGCCGCGTATTTTACACCACTCTCGGCCACAGCGCCGGAGACTTCGATGTGCCGGAGTGCCTGGAGATAACCAAGCGCGGCCTTCTCTGGGCGAGCAAGTAGGTATTTGGCAGCTCGCTTTAGCGCGCTTGATCGTCCAGGCTCGTCAATTTACGGCGAAAGTCCGCTCATAAGCCCGTTGGGCAACTGCCGGGTCGCCGCGTTCCCGCGGGAACTGACGCTGGTGTCTTTGTCAGCTTGGGAGCCTTGCGAGGAGGGGTGTGCGTTTACGTAGATTTGGCCGGTTAATGCCGTTCCCGCGGGATAGAAAGGAGATGGACGTTGAAACCCAAACCAACCAGACGTGAGTTTCTTGCGGAGGCGGGCGCATCCGCCGCCATCCTCGCGCTGGCGGGAACCGGAGCCATCGGAGCGGGTCCGGCGTCGGAATCGGGCGCGGGCGCGCCCGCGGGGAGGAAGGTGGGCCATGGGCCGTACCTGGATGCGGCCCGCACGTTCCTGGACACGCTTGTGGACAAAGGAACGGATCGATACGGAAAGAAGCACACGCCGGTGTTCTGCCTCTCACTGGACCCGGAGACATACTCTCCTCCCAAGCCGCCGGCAAAGGTCGACTGGGACTACATAAGGGGGTTCGAGTACCTCTACCAGGACTACGGGTTTTACTGGAAGAGCCACATGCACGGATCGGGCCTCATCTACGACCAGGGAACCATACGGGCCCTCTACGCGCTGACCGAAGCCACCGGCAAGCCCAAGTACAGGAAAGCGGCCGACGCCTACCTGGACTTCTTCCTGGACAACCTGATCAGCCCTCAGACCGGAATCTTCGGCTGGGGCGAGCACATCTTCTACAACGTCTTCGCGGACATTCTGATCGGCGGGTGCTTTCGCGTCGCCGGCTGGCACGAGTACTTCTACGGCCACGAGTTCGACCGGTGCGCGCCGATCTACGACCTCTTCTGGGAAAAGAGCCCGGAGAAAACCCTGGCGGAAATCGATGCGATATATGAGTACAAGATCGTCGACCACGACACATTCATCAACAACCGGCATTCGGACTACTTCATCGGGAAGACCAGCGACGTGTTCACGTTCCACAAGCACACCGCGCTCTTCGTCCACGCGTTTGCGCTGGCGTACTCCAAGACGCAGGACCGCAAGTACCTGGACTGGGCCCGGAAATCGTGCGACGTGTTCTGGAAGATACGAGACCTCAAGACCGACCTTGTGACTTATTGCCCCCAATGGCCGGACGACAAATCCGGCGGGATCGAGGCCTTTTCGGTAAGGGCCTACATGCGGGCCTACCAATGGCACCCCGACCCGATGTTTCTGGACAGGGCCCTCGCCTACATGCGCGCCTATCAGAACCATCTTGCGCAGCCTTCAGGCGGACAGCCGAGGTGGGCGAAGACGGCGGCGGTCGCTTACTCATTGTCCGGTGACGACTCGTTCCTCAAAACCGCGGACAACATCATCAGCGCGATCAAGCCGGAGCAACTGCACGGAGGCGAGATCGAGCGGTCGCTGATTACGAGCGACACAGAGGAGTTGGGCGACGCGCTGAGCGCCGCGTTGGACCTTTACGAGCTGACCGCCGACGCGAAGTATCTTGCCAAGGCCCGAGAGTTCGCTGACGATGCGATCGGCAACTTCCTGTACAAGGGCTTGTTCGTCGGCCACATGCGGTTCAACATGGACAACCAGGAAGGACCGAGGGTCAAGATCTACGACGCGCGCGGCGGCGCCGGATACCTGGCGCTGAACCTGATCCGGCTCCAGCGGCATGCCAACGCAACGGAAGCCGGGAAGTTCAAGAAGACGGCGTCACTGGACAGGACGTGCGAATAGGGGTTGTGTCGGCAAGAACTGAGCTTCCTGGGTGGCGAAATCTGTTCGCCACCCAGGAAGAGATTCCAGGTTTCAGATGCAGCACGCGCAATTGACACGCAATCAAGCTCAGGCATATAATACGACTGTGAAACTACGGGTAGTTTGTCAACTGCCGGTTGATTCCCAAATCCGCCATCTAAATGATGCTCGCCGGTTGCGGCGATGTATAAAGCATGTGTGCGTCCGTTCCCGTCACCTGAGGAGGTTACCCGATGGAGAATCTCAGACAGACGCTAATCCGAGTTGCGGATGGTATTCGTAACCATAGGATCACCAAGGCTGCGTTGGAAGCAACCTGGCCCGGATTGGCTACCCTGCTATGCGGCGACCAAATCGAGCAGAAGATTGACGAGTTCATCGCTAAGCACGAGGATCAGCATGAGGAGATACTCGGTCTGCTGAGAAAGGTCTTGGAGAACGCTAATCATGACTCCCCAGGAGACTACGTTATCGCGATCGGAAGCAGCAATATTGAGTATGTCTTGTGGGTCGACAAGGTTGAAGTCGGTCTAAAGCACTCGATCAGGGAAGCGGCAGAGTACGTCGGAGGTAGCGGCCTTAACTACGTTTCCAGAATGCTCAGTTGCGGAATGCGGGCGTATCCGGTTCTTTCCACAGGCGAAGACGAGCGAGGAGAGAAGATCAGGCAGCATATCCTGGATATAGCCCAAGGCCGTGGTGACAGCCATAACGTGATCACATTCCTTGATCCCTCGAATTTCTTTGCTCCCAAAATGAAAACACCGGGCACTACTATCGTTGTTGATGGCACACGGCGAACCATCTTCTCCCAGCAACCGGGGGGAATGGACGAATTTGCGAATTTCGCCAAGGCGCGTCTTAAGGCCATCAAGACTCTTGAGGAAAAAGACCCTGGGGCCGTAATGATAGGCCACCTTTACTGTGACTACGAGGACGAGGCGACCGGCAAGATCGGGGGAGAGTGCACGAAGTACCTGATCTCAAGGTACAAAGACGATGCTCTTGTGTTCACGAACTTTGGGGGCACGCAGTTCAAGCTTGGCTCGGACTTCTGGGCAGAGGACATCGCGAACGTCGGCGTCTTCCAGTTGAGCTTGGATGAAGCACGAGCGTTCTTCTCCGGCAACGGAGTGTCAAAGTCTCTTGTAGACATGATAGAATGGTTCCGTGAGAGGAATGTGACGGCTGTTGTCACACTGGACAAGTTCGGTGCGGTTGCAACCTACAAAGGCGACGATGAGGATCTGATCATCGCTTGGCCGTTCGACATCGAAAACATCGTGGACACGACAGGAGCTGGTGATGCATTCGGCGCAGGCCTTGTGTCGCAATTGATCGGCAAGCCGGACTTCCAGTGGGGCGACTTGTGCGAGGCGGTGAGGAAAGCGCGAGAGTGGGCAGCTTACGCCTGTACAACGCCTGGAGGTTGTGCGAACTGCCCTGATAAGCAGGCATTGACGATGTTCAACAAGATATTGAACACTCAGGCCAGAATTGCACCCGTTCAGAAGGTTGCACTTGAAGCGGCACTTCCGATTCTGAGGCTGTTCGATAGGGCTTATCCCCCAATTTAGGGATTGGACCACCTCGGGACTTCAGAGAAGACCGCCGTCATTTCTTGCGGCGGCAACACGTCCTCCACCAAGAAACGGAGATACATCATTGTTGGGATAGGGAAATCCCTTCCTGGTTGTGGGGTGGCGAATGGATTTTGCCGCCCAGGGAGGACCGAGGGTCAAGATCTACGACGCGCGCGGCGGCGCCGGATACCTGGCGCTGAACCTGATCCGGCTCCAGCGGCACGTGAACGCCACGGAAGCCGGCAAGTTCAAGAAGACGGCGTCACTGGACAGGACGTGCGAATAGGGGTTGTGGTCGGCAATATGTGAGCATAGGATGTTGTTTCGGGATTTGAATGGAGCATAGCCGAATGAAAATCCCGAAACGTGAGGGACGGTATCGGGGGTCAGCGTCAGGTGGCGTTATGCTTCAGTTTATCCAGATGGATAGATCCGAGAACTCGCCAGCCAACCGCTTGATATTCGCATGACCAATCGCGATTCCTACACTCGTGAGGCTGAACTGTTTCATCGCAGACTCCGACCATGTCTCAAACAGTCCGGACATGTAGGGTCTGATCTCAATGCATTTGTCTTTGATTTCCGTGCCATTCATTTTTCCCAGGTCAAACAGTTCAGTTATCTTGTCTCGATCCTCGGGCGGAATTGCATATTCCTCAAAAGCCTTGTCTAGCAACTCTTTGCTATTTACACCGACTTGCACTTTGGACGGGTCGTTAAGGCACGGCATAAAGAGTCTCCGATCGAGCCCGATAGACACGGCCCTATCCGCAACTTCCTTCTCCTCAAATCCCTTCAGGAACTGCCCTTGGTATGCCTTGCCCAGCATGGACTCAAGGCTATTTGATGCAAGCTCAATCGCTCCGCAACCAGAGAACTGAAGATGCTGATAGCAGGCTAGGTTCTTTACGGCTTTTGAAGCAAACGGAGAGACATACCTGTCAAGGTATTCGCCAAACATGTGATGATTGCCAACACCGAAATTCTGCGTGTACTTGAACAGAAAGATCACAGCCAAGGCGGCCAGCTGACTCTCAGTTAGCTTAGGTGCAGTGTTGAGGGACTCGTTCAAGACAATCTGTAGAATATCGCGCTGCTCTTGCTTGCTTCTGTCGACCAAAAGATCGACCAGAAGATCGCCAAGGTCCTTGTCTCCACTCCTGGCGTATTCTCTCTGAACTGTAAAGAGCGCGTACTGGAAGTCGGGGTCGTGTGCTTTCTCAAGGCCGGCGGGGTGTTCCTTCTGAAGTCTCGACAGGAATCCTTCGGTGATCTCCTCAACTCTAGCTCTCGCTGTCTCTTTGGCAACTTCCGCAAGCTCGTACAAGGTCGCTTTAGCCACGTCCAGCGCAACAGCTCGGACCTCTGCGTAAGTAAGGCCCGCCTTTGTGATAGTGACATTCCCTCCTGCTTGGATAGCAGTGCTATTCTCAGCGACATCTTGTTGTTGGTCTTTATTCAGCATGCTTGTCGCCGCCAATGCTTCCGATATTCACATCTCCACCGGCCTGCACGCCTATCGAGGACTCTGAGACAGACTGATGCTGTTGCGCACGCTGTGCCTTTCGTTTTCCAGCGAGACACGCTGAGATCAGTGCCGTGATCGAGCCTATGACCGCCAGGGCGGACTCGAAGCCTGGGGCTGCGATGGCCCAGCCAATTGAACCTATCAAGCCTATCGCCGCCAAGAACTTCACATAAACCATACACAACCTCGCGATACCTAACGATTGCCAAGATGCGCGACGAGCATCATGCGCGGTGCGTTATCGTCGGCTGCGGCTGTTGATCCCATCTGAACTAGGCCATCTTACCCCCAGGTGCTCCCAATGTCAATAAACCTCGTTGCCTTACGAGTAGTCGCACCTCTCTGGGTGGCGAATGGATTTCGCCACCCAGGGAGTCGGTTCCAGCAGGATACAGGCTTTCGTGGAAGTAAGAGGATAACCATGAAACGCATCATAGTTCTCGGTCTGCTATTGATCGCTGGCGTCGCGTTTCTGAGATCACAGGATTAGGAGATTACCAATGGCTTTCTTCAGGAAACCGCAGCCGCTGCGTTTCACCCCCACGTCCCCCGTGGAGATGCACTTCCACGATCACGACGAGACGTGGATCATGATGGGCGGAAAAGGCATCGCCACCATGATCGACAGGGACGGGATGACGACCGAGTTCGAGATCGAAGACGGTGACATCTGGATGGTTGAAGCCGGAGTCGAGCATGGCGTCATGCCGACGACTGACGAACTGCTTATTTTCCCGTTCAACGGCACGATCCCTTTGGGTTCTCACAAACCCGGCCACTACTACCTGGAGAAGGAGCAGTATATGCCTGTCATGTGCGTGGCGAAGGTTCCCATCGAGGAGTATCGTGGAGGTAAGAAGTAGGATGCGTACAATAGCGCTGGAGTATCCCGAGCGGGGCAAGTTGGCATTTATCGATGAAGGGCAGCCCAGGGATCTCAAGCCGACCGAGGCGCTGATTGAGACTCGCTACTCCGGCATCACGAACGGCACCGAGCGTCATGCCTTGATGGCCGAGCACTTCTGGGGGAAGTTCCCCAGCAGGCACGGCTATCAGCATGTTGGGCCGGTCACGGCAGTTGGATCGGAAGTTAAGGACTTCGCGCCGGGCGACTGGACTTTTTATGGTGAATACGTTGGCCACCGCGGCTGGAATATCATCGACCTCGCCGGAGGCAATCTACTTTTCAAGTTGCCGTTGGACGACGACTACAAGAAATACGCCCTGCTCGGAACTGCGGGCGTTGCGATGAAGGGTGTCCGCCGCTTCGGCATCAAACCCGCGGACAAGGTTCTGGTAACGGGAATCGGCCCGATCGGTTACTTCTCCGCGATCTCGGCCAAGGCGCATGGGGCGGAGGTCACCGTGACGGACTTCAACGACCAACGCCTGAGGATCGCGCTGGAGCAGGGCTGCGATCACGTGATAAACGCCGCCGATCCCGATTACTGGGATAAGCTAAAGGCGTTGGGGAAGTTCAACTACATCATAGACGGCTCGGGCTACGAGAACCTGTTCTTCGACATCTTCGAGAAGGGGCTTCTGGCCTACAACGGCGTCATTTGCCCAATGGCGGTTCGCACGGAGGCGAGGTTCCCGTGGAGCATGCTCCATCAGACCGACGGGAGGATCGAAGTGTCGTGTCACTTCGGGCTCGATGACCTGCGCGTGATCATCTACGGGATCCAGATCGGCACGATCAAGCCTGGGGCAATCATCTCGCACTTGGTGTCGATTGACGAGGCGCCGAGGATATACGGCATCATGCGCGACAACCCAACGGAACTCTTCGGAGTTGTGTTCGACTGGGCGTGAATGGTATGAGGCCTACGCACTGATATCGGTGTTTCGGGAACTTGTTCCCGAAACATACCACAAGGAGGAGTTCGTGTTCGCGCCGAACATTCCCGTGGCCAATCTCCTCAGGAGAAACGACATGAACAGGGTCTGCGTCTGGATATGCATAATGGCCTTTTTGCTCGCGGGCTGTGGGCACAAGGCTGCTAAGAAAGCGAGCCCTCCTCTGACGATATCCCAGAAGCTGAATCGTTCCGGTGCGTCCGACAGGGAGAGGTACGGTCTTGTCGGTCCGGTCCGAGAACAACGATGCAGAACGGTTGCCCTTCGCGCAGGAGAGCGGGGGCCGGTAGAAGCCGGCTGGAAACAGGTGTTTAGCAGGCGCTACCGCCGGGACGGCAGACTATCGGAGATCATCGTGCGCAATTCGCCTTTACAAGATCCGGAGGGCCGCAGTTCAAGGGTCGTGAACCGATGGAGTGTGGATGGAAGGAATGGCGAGCAGCTCTGCTATGGTCGCGACGGCAAGCTGAACGAAAAGATCGTATTCACGTTCGACGGTCGGGACAAGCTGCCGGAAACTGATTGTTACGGGCCGGACGGTTCGCTGCAGGGTAAATTCGTGCGCCAATACGACGCCGACGGGCGAGAGACTGAAGAGAGGTCCTATCGGCCGGATGGGTCGGTATCCTGGAAGCGCACGATGAAATATGAGACGGGCGGCACTGAACAATCGAGCCAATATGGGCCGAACGGAAAGCTGGAGTCTGTGTCTGTGTCTATTCCTCTCGCCAAGGGCAATGGCTTTGAAGCTGTGTTCAGCGACGGGAACGGCAGATTGCAGAACAAACACGTTTGCCGTTTCGACGCCCACTGGAATGCTACCGAGGACGTTTGGAGCAAGCCGGACGGCAGACTCATGTCCAAGAGAGCCTGGTCCCTCGACGCCAAAGGCAACGTCCTCGTTCACACGGAATGGAACGCAAACGGAAGCATCAAGTTGAAGGAAAGCTCCGAGTACACTTTCGACTCCAAAGGCAATTGGACTAAGCGAATGGTATTCAGGCAGGTGACAAAGAACGGCAAGCCGGAAATGGCGCCGTATGAGGTATGTTACCGCGCGATAGCTTACTACTAATAGGCGCTTCGGGGACTTTCAGCCTCCGAGTAAGGAAAAACCATGAAACGCATCATCACTCTAATCCTCTTGTTAATCGCCGCCGCCGCTCAGGCGTCGGAACCAAGCATGCAAATCCTGGAAAAACAATTCCAAACCATGCCGATGGAGGCCCGACGCTTCGTCCAGCCGCTGTTCTGGCTGCACGGGACTGAGTCGAAGGACCGGCTGAACCTGTATATCGACAAGATGGCCGAAGTGCACAACGGCGGTTTCTGCGCGGAGTCCCGCCCTCACGACGATTGGCTCGGCCCTCGATGTGTGATTTTGGCCGGGAAGCCAGTCCAAAGGATGGAGGGGGAGGAACCGGCTCGCACATCGTTTCTGAGCACGGATTACACGCGCAAGACGCCGAAAGCGCCGGATCGTACATCACCGGCGCTCTTGGTAGATAGAATCGTTGTATTCAGTTGTTTGGTGGCCCGAGCGTTGCCTCCGCAAAAAGTGATGGCGGTTTTCTCTCAAGGCCAAAGGCGGTTTTGCTTCGGGACGAAAGGCGGGAGTGTTCAAAAACCGTCATTCCGAGGAGGAACGACGAGGAATCCGCTTTTTCCGAATGCAAGATCGTGCTCAAAAGCAGATTTCTCGCTTCGCTCCTAAGAAAGCGTCCGGTTTCGGGATTTCCGGGTTGGGACCCGAAGTAGTCCGCTATAGCATACGTATGCCGCCCAACCCTCAAATCCCGAAACAACGGGGTGATTTCTTTCCGAAATAACCACGCCTGCGGGGTCGGTTGCTCGAAATGAGGTTAGCGGCGGATCTCGGACTTTTTGAACACTCCCAGGGCGTGTCCCGAAGCATAGAACCCAATTCCTCAGCCAGACCTGTTGAAGCGCTTATCGTGCAAATCACGTACCCAATCACTTACCGACGCCTTCCACATCTCGCTCTTACTGGGGATGTTCTTGATCAGTGTCTTCGGCGTCATCCCCAGTTCCTTCGCCATACGAATGGTCTCGTCGTTCAAGCGGCATTTCTGCTTCGCTTCGATCCATGCCGCGTCTCTTGCGTTCTTGCCCTTGCTCAAGACCCTACAGACCTCCTGTCTATTCTCTCTACCTTTGATGAGTTCATTCTGGCGTCCACAACGAGATGTGATGTCTCCGTGCGAGTCGGGCCGCGCTGTCGGTGAACCCCGCCGAACATGCTACCATCCCGCGGACTGAGGTCTGCTCGACGGGCAGCAAGTCGCTGAGATCCTCGATGACTCCAGCGTCCGCCGGGCCTGACCGCGCAACGCAGCGAACCATCAGGGCTGTTTCCATTCCCAGTTCGTCCGTTCTAACCGCCACCAGGTCGATAACGTCTTCGGCGGCCTCGGCACGAACTTCCACATTGTAGCCTTCTTCGGCCAGCCTCATCCGCACCATTGCTTCCACGTCCGTGACCGCCGGCGCGTCATCCTCGCGCTTAGGTAATTGTCCCGCCCGTGACGGCGGCGGCCGCAGGCCGAACAAGCCGAAAAGATCATCATCGCTGAGGCGTTGTCCGAGGTCAAGGCAGACATCGTCCACGTGTTCGGCAAACAGGGCGCGTTTTGCGAGCAGTATCTCGTGAATACGCTCTTCGATGGTATCTTCGCAGATGTACTTGTAGACGCTTACGCCCCTCGTCTGCCCGATCCTGTGAGATCTGTCCTCGGCCTGGGCTTCACTCGCCGGATTCCACCATCGGTCGAAATGAAAGACGTACGACGCGGCTTGAAGGTTGAGCCCCACACCGCCCGCCTTGAGCGAAAGGATGAGCGCCGCGGCCTCCGGGTCGGATCGGAACGCATCCAGCGCTTGTCTGCGCTGTTCGGCGGTCATGTCGCCAGTATAGATGACTGGGCGGAACTCCTCCAAAGCCCTGGCAATGCGCCGCACGCCGTAGGATTCATTCGTGAACTGGGAAAATATGAGGGCCTTGTGTCCTTCATCCCGGAGCACGGCAAGCCTGGGGGCCATGTCATCCAGCTTGGAAGATCGACCACTCGCCAGGGAAAAATTGCAGACCTGCTTCAGCCGCGTGATCAGGGCGAGCACATCCGTCACGGTAGCGTCCGAGCCCTTCCCGCGAAGCTCTTCCACGCCTTTTCCGATCAACGCATCATACTCATCGCGCTGCCGCCCGGTCAACGGCACGAATACTTCCTTGATAGTTTTCGGCGGCAAGTCCGGCAGCGCTTCCGACTTCTTGCGGCGCAGTTGGACCCGGCGCAGCGCCGATCCGAGAGCATTTACGTCGAGGTCGCCGCCTCTCCTTGCTTCCATTTCCCCCGGCTGCAGGAACGAGAGGATAGAGCGAACATCATCCAGGCTGTTCTCCAGCGGCGTCCCCGTGAGCGCCCAGCGGCGTCGACACTTGATGCTTTTGACTACGCCGCTGATCGCGGATTCGCTGTTCTTTATGCGCTGGGCTTCGTCCAGACAAACAATATCCCACTCCCCGTGCCTCTTTATCGCGCGCTGTGAGTCCGACCTAAGGGTTTCGTAGCTGACTATCTTGACGTGGACTCTGGCGTCCCACTTCCAAACGCGCTGAGCCGCCGTTCCCGTCACCTCGATGGTCCGTAATTCGGGAGCCCACGTCCTCAGTTCCTCGCGCCAGTTTCTGGTAACCGCCGCCGGCGCCACCACAAGTATCCGTTCCGCTTCCGCGCGGCGTACCAGCAGTCGCATGGCCGCAACGGCTTGAATCGTCTTACCAAGGCCCATGTCGTCCGCCAGGAGCATGGACGTGTGTTCGATCAGCGCCGCCACGCCGACCTTTTGAAAGCCGAGCAGTTCACGTTGCCAGCAGAGCGGACCTTCGCTGGACATCCAAACCGAAAGTGGAGGTTGAAGCAGCAGCGCCAGAATCCGAGAAAGCGGCAAGCCCCGCGCGACCGTACCGCCCTCGTTGGAGTGGCCGAAGCCTGATGCGTCGGCCGGCGGCCGCCACGCGGGAGGCGCCGGCTCCCAATCCCGACCATCGAGCGCGTATTCCCTCATGGAGACCGTTCCCGAGTGAACAACAACCGGCTTGCGCGGGGTGAGGTCGAGCGTCCCGGTTACAGGAGTCAGACGCAAATCTCCGCTTGCTGGGGCGGGATTGAGGGGAGGATGGAGTCTGAGCTTACGTAGGAGGGGTTTCCGAACCCCGACACTCCGTGCAAGGAATCGGCGACCGGAATCTCCTCCTACATTCTTCCGGCGCTTGAATCGAGCCATTAACGCAGCAACTCCGAGTAGACCTCGCGCAGGCCGGCTTCGGCTCGCTCGAACGGCTCCACGAGCAGCCCGCGCTCGCAAAGACGCTTGTGTATCCGGGCGGGAGGCGAATGGGGAGCGAAATCCATGCTCCACCGGGTGGAGACGTCGCCACCGGAGCCATCGTGAGTGATCCGGCCAACCGGAACTCTCAAGCTAATGCTCTCGGCAAGAGAACGCAAGTCGCCCTCTTCTGACAGACAGAGGAGCAGATCGGGGACAACGGGGCAAACGTCGAACATGGAAGCGCAAAGCGACTCGATGCAGCGCATTCGGAGATCGTTCGGCCTCCACAGCAGGGGTTTTGGAGAAGAGACGCGGGCGTGTGTGAACTCAACCGGTTCCCCCCGATCATTCATGATGAACAGCGCCCCAAGCCACACGCCCTTCGCGGCAGGCGTCAGAAACTTCAGATAGCCTGCCGTGCCGGTGGAGACGGTGTTCTGATCTTGGAAGGGTATGGGCATATCCTAATACCTGTAACAGTTCACGAATAGTGAGTACATCGCTCCGCAGTACGTCATTTCGAGGAGGAACGACGAGAAATCTGCTTTAGAGCTGCTTGGAAAAGCAGATTCCTATCTTCGTTCGGAATGACGTTCTCCCCAACCCTGAACTGTTGCTAATACCTGCTTCGGGGCTACTGATCACGGACTTCGCGCTCGAGCTGTTCCAGAGTAACAGACTCTCCCCGCTCTATCTCAGCCATCCGCTCCTTGATAAGCGGTATATCAATTTCATCCTCGATGGCATCCAACACCTCTTCCAGCAGTTCCAGTTCCTCCGCCGATATGATGCCGACGATCTTCTTGCCCCGCCTGGTCACCATGACCCTCTCGCCGCCATAGGCGACCCGATTGATGAGTTCTCCCAGTCCGTCTCTGACTTCTTCGGATGAAACCGTAACCATCGTCAAGACCTCCGGGTGGACACCCACAGGTTTCCCGTGTGTTATACCATGCTCTAGCTTTTGTCACCGCTCCGGAGGTTACTCCATCCTCTCAGCCGCTTCTCTGCTGTGGCACTAGAGTGGCCATTCTGGCGGCATACCAAGAAGTGTCCTCTATGTGCCGGGCTACGGCCACCAACGAGGCGAGGATGCGAACAACTCTTCCAATCTCGCCATTTCGCCGTGAGTTATCCGATGATTTGCGGAGTAATTGACTCTCGATTCCTTCAACTCACAATCCTGGAAAAGCAGGATACCACTGATCTTCTTTCGGGAGCTGAGCAAGTCTAAGTACCTTGTCTTGTACTCATTCTCCGTAAGAGGGTTCCGGCCATGTATACACGCATCATGCAACCACCCGCGCAAGGACGCGTTCTCCGGCGGCTGGGACTGTTCTTCTTCAGGATTGCCTAAACTCTCTGAAAAGAGCGTCTCCAAAGCGAAGCGAGTTCCCGGACTTTCCGCTGACACTGACCCGTTTCCAACGAATAAAGAGATCACAAGAACACTCGGATGCGCGTCGCTTAGCTGGCTCTTCTTTGGGTTCCAATTCCTTGCCAACTTGTCGTATACCTTGTAATAAAGGCGAATGGCGTCGTACAAAAAGCTGCCCATCCAGCTTTGGCTGGCGGACGGATTACTTTTCTTCGCTTCGATGAGTTCCTCGAGCCGCTTCCGATCCTCATTGGATTCTGAAAGTATCGTGCACTCCAGGTAGAATTCACGCCCTCCAAGGCTGAGACGCATGTCTGCGTTACATCCATTGGGAAGGGGGGAATCCAACTCGACGCTCGTCTCGTCTGCTTTCAATAGCTGAGACTTTGCGTAGATCTCAAATATGCCAGCTCGATATTTGCGGTCTTCCAGCAGTTGCTTGAGGAGCAGAGGACCGGCGTCTCTAGGTTTGGTTCTGGAAAGAACAAGCTCTATGTCGCTGTCAAGATCGTTGATCTGAGAAACATCAAGCTTATGGACGAGTACAAAAAGAGGTGGATAGGACCGGCCTCGCAGATCTTCAATCCGTTCCGACTCTACGGCTCTTGATATCTTCTCTATTTCCTGATCTGATAGAGCACACCGAACCCTGCTGCCTTGCGGCAATGTGGCAAGCTTACTCCGGACGTCGTCTATCATATTAGTATTGTATGCCTTGATGTCTCCCATATTATACGCTCTTACTCCATCCCCTCCGCCGCTTCGCTGTTCTCGTGGGAAAGATCCTTATCCTCTGAGTAGTCCGTCTTCACGTCCTCGATCACGACCTCCGGCCTGTAGTCGGGGTAGAGAAGCATAAGGTCCCATTCGGTTATCCACGATTTCACATGCTCCCTGACGGAACGCGAGGAGAGCGCCTCGCGTTCGCGGGCCGGCGGCGCATTCCAGTTGAATGCCAGCGAGTGCAGGTCACGGACCCGTTCTCTGAGTTCGGTAAACTCCTCCCCACGGGCAGGGCGCAGCGGTTTGGCGCGTCTGAGGAACTTCATGCCGGCTTCAGCGTCGCGGGCGAGTTCCGCGTCTCCCGGCCTGCCTCGGTCGCGAAGCCATTCCGGGATTTCGCTGTCGCGCTTTTCAGCTTCGGCAGTGGCCCAGAAGTCATCCGTAACGGAAAACACCGGAACGAACCCGGATATCTTAAAGTCCTTTGCGGTCCCGGTGAGCCTGGCCACCTGCGCATAAGATTTCGCGCGCTGCAGCTTGCTGTAACGCAGCATCAACTCGCCTTCGTCGATCAGCGTCACCCATCCGCTATACCCGGCAGCCTGGAAAAGTCGAGGCAAGAACCGCCAGAGGCTTAGTCCAAGCTCGCGCCGCGGCATCGTCTTCACCCGATACTCAGCCTGACAGCCGATCTCCTTGAGCGCGGAGCGAATGGCGCTGACCCTCATGGGGTAACCGGACCATTCCCAGGCGATCTCGTCGAGGAACTCTTCACCGCCGGCGGGGCGCTCGTCGATTATCCTCAGCAACGGCGTGATCCTGTCCCCAAGCACGGGCTGCTCGCATACCCACCTTACGAGTTCGGCGAACCGGTCTCGGTCAAACTTGCCGGCGAACAGTATCTCCGGAACCGCGCGTCCCGCGGTCTCGGAAACGGTCGCCGTCTCCACCGCCGACCGCAAGAGCTTCAGGGGATCGAAAAGCGGGGTCTCCTTGCTTATCACGACCTGGCTGCACACGAAATTGTGCTCTATTGCCACGTGCCGCAGATAGGCCAGCAAGTGGCTCTTCCCGGAACCGAATGACCCCGAAACCGCCATCGACCTGGGGGTGACATCGTTTGCAGGGGCCTGTTGCACCTCCCACAATGTCTCGGTAAACTTCTGGGTTATATCTCCCTGGAACACGGGAAGCTGTCGCACCGCGTCACGATTAGGAACTCCCGCGCGCAGCGCCTCTATTGCTCGCCTTGCCATAAGGACCGAATCATTGCTCATCACATGCCGTCCTTCTTTTCGGCGTTCGTATCGCCAAATCGCACCATCGCGGCAAGCAAATCCTGGCGATCAAGATCGTGGACTTCGCTCAGAAGCCTGCTCTGCAGCGCGTAATACTTGAACACGGACCTCTTCTCGTCGGTCTCGATCTCCGGCGGGGCGACGGCGCAGATAAGGCAGTGTGTAATATCGTCGGTCTCATCGATGAACTGTCTGATGACCTCGTATGCGTCGAGGAGAGCGCTTCGGCTGTAGTGGAGCGAAGCAGAAATCTCATCCGTTGCCGATGGGCGCGTCAGGAGAAGAGCGCTCAGGTCCAATCCTATAACCAGACCCATGCCGAGCGACGTCGCCAGCCAGTGCGCCAATGCGATCAGCATCTCCCTGGCGTTGTGACGTCCTATCTTCGAGTAGATGCGAAGGTCTCTCAGGGCCGCCGCGCTGACTTTGGCGCCTCGCATCCAGCCGCTCAGCGTTTCGGTGTCGCTGGGCGTGACGCTTCTGGGGAAGAACTGAGCGCCGCGAAGCTGCGCGACCGCCGTCCTGAACTCTTTGCACATCCGCCTGTCCTGGACTATCTCCTGCCTCGTGGCGCGGCGGATCTCTTTGAGCAAATCCTCTTCGTCGCAATCGTTTGCCTGGGCAATCGCCGCGGTATCGCTAGTCGCCACCCCTTCAGGAATCTCATAGTCGCGGCGCCGAAGGAAGTCCGCCGCGTCCCTGGCTACAAGTGAATCCCAGTCGATTTGCCTGGCTACCGCGAAAAAGAGTTGGTCTATCCTGTCGATACGCGTGTCGGCGGCCGATACTTGGACGTAGATATAGCCCCTGCCTTCCGCCAGAGACCGCACCTTCTCCAGAACGGTCGATACGCCGGAAATGTCCCGTGCCAGCAGCAGCTTGAACGCTGATCCACCCGAATTGACGAAGTCGCTCAGGTAGTATTTATCTACTGCTTCCAGCCAGTCGCCCAACGCTGATTCCATTGTCGGTTACCTCGTCACCGGGTTGAAACAGATGGAGGAGTAGAGCCTTCTCTGTCCGTCCCGCGTAATGATCGAAAGGGTTTTCCTCTCATCTCGTGTGGAGCTGCTTGCTTCCAGTGAAGCGATGTGGCCGCGGACCTCCAGAGCTTCTCCGGAAGCGTCCAGCAGATAAATGTCACGCACGAACTCCTGCTCGGTGTAGTCGCTGCCTGGAGCGGCGGACAGTATCTCGTAAATGTCCTTCAGGAACATAGACTTGCCCGCCCATTCCTCACCTTTTCTGAGATTACGAGCGCCAAGGGCCTTGTAGACTTTGAAGAGCGAGGTGAGGAACCTGCCTGCGGGGAACCTGCTGGGGCGGTTCTGGATGTTCTTCAGAATCCTCGCCAGCGTGGATGGCCTGACCCTTGCTTCGATCTTCTTATCTATGCGGGCCGCGAGAGCGCCGGCGTCCAACCTGACGAGCGCCGGATAGACGTACAACACGTCCGCGAGTCTGTGCGCGTCTACGCCGGAATCATCGAGGGCGGCGGAAAGCTCCCCAATATAGTCTTCCGAGCCGAAGTAGCCGCTGACATCGACCGTCTCCCATTGCTCTCTGAACGCGCGAAACCCTTCCACCGCGCGGGCCAATTCCTCTTCAGCTTCGGCGAGCTTCTTGCCCAAGTTCTTGATCTCTCCATCACCCAGCATTCTGCCGGATGCGCTTGCCGCCGCGGCGCCCTTCTTGGCCGCCTTTATGGCGGGTTCTATCTCCGTCAGACTATCTACTACCACCTGTTCCAACCGCATTCCGCTTGCTCCTACAATAACCGATGCTTGGTAGATATTGGACAGACAAGCCCCGGATTCCTCCCATACATTACATGCGCAAGAGGATGGGGCGCGACCTACCGACGTCAGGAAGGACTTGCAGCGCGCGCTGGTCGATCAGGCGGCGGAACTCCCAGGGGTTCACTGAGATTGGCGGCGAATCGGTCCTACTAGTGATGGCGGTTTTGTCTCAAGGCCGAGGGCCGCTCGGTTTCTGAACAAGCTCCCGAAACACCGACGATTCTTAACGAGTCGTAGGTTCTGTTTCGGCAAGACCTCTCGTGAGGCAACTCAACCACTTGACCTTCGGTATCCGCGCTTGTATGCTGGGAATGACAGATACTGATACACACTTGATAGGTGAATAGCAATGCGTCCGGCCTATATTTCGATCCTCGTTGCCGTCATTATCGTTTCCCCTCAAACCATCTTTGGCGTCACGGTGACGCTCAGTCCGTCCGCGCACCATCAGACAATCCTTGGCTGGGGCGCTACCGCCCCTAACGTCAGTATTCCTAAAATGCTCCGAGACCAGATACTCGACGAGGCGGTCAATGATCTGGGTCTGACACGCCTCCGCTTCGAGATTCCACGGCGCGACTGGGAAGACGCGGTCAACGATAACAGCGACCCAAATACCGTCAACTGGAGCGCCTTCAAGACGACAAAGACGGACTTCAAGGTCCGGAACTGGATACAGCCATTCAAGCGGCGAGTGGAAGCTAACGGCGACTCGTTCAACCTCTACGTGAGCCCGTCGTTCTTCGATAGCCGCAGCAGCGGCACGGTTCCTGCCTGGATGCTGAACAGCCCCGCCGAATATGCCGAGTGTGCGGCCGCGTTCCTGACATACCTGAAGAAAACCTACAATATCACGGCGGATTACTACTGTATCTGCAACGAAGCGGGGAACGGCAACGCGTTCTCGGCCGATGTCGTCAGCAACATGATAAAGGCCCTCGGTCCGAAGATGAAGGCGCTCGGCCTGCCGACGAAGATCGAGTTCCCCGAGTGTGTGAACGCTGATGAAAGCTGGTCCTATATCCAGTCGACTCAGAACGACGCGGAGATGTGGCGGTACGTCGGGGTAGTTACGTACCATCTCTACGGCGGCAATGACTCCCGGCCAAGTATCCGTGACTTTGCACTCTCAAGAGGCCTTCCGACAGGCCAAACCGAATACATGAACACGACTGTGAATGATCTCTACAACGATCTCACCCTGGGCGGGGTCTCCTATTGGGAGCACTACGTACTTGCATACTATGGGAGCACCGCGGGGAGGGCCGACTACTTCGGCGCGAATTACAATAATACGTCGTTCACTCGATACAGCGACTACTGGAACTTCCGCCAGATAATGCGCTACGTCCGGCCCGGCGCTGTGCGGATCGATGCGACCTCCGACGATACCGCCCTTCGCCCGCTTGCCTTTGTGAAGGACCGGAAGACCGTCGTTGTTCTGCTGAACAACACGGCCCCGTCGCAGGCCCGAAGCGTCACAGTAAACGGCCTTCCGCGAGGGACTTACGGAGTTTGCCGGAGCATCGCCGGAGCGGCGTATCAGGAAGTCGGCCTTCAGCGTGTTGGAAGCGGAGGAACGCTGACAACCACCGTGCCATCAAACAGCGTAATGACGATCTATCCATATTCCGGCGCTAACCTGCCGCCGAGGGTAACCAATTGGGCGGCAACGCCGAACTACCTGGAAAAGCCGTCGAGCAGCACGACGCTTTCGGTATCAGCGACCGATCCGGAGAACGAGGCGCTATCCTATACCTGGTCGATCGCCGGCAAGCCTTCGGGGGCGAAGGTCTCGCTGGCGTCGCCGAGTTCGGTAAGTTGCTCCGCGAGCGGATTGACAGCAGTCGGTGACTATGTTTTCAACATTGCCGTGCGCGATGCCTCGCACACCGTAAATCGAAGTGTCAAGATTACGGTCTTCTCCGGAAACCAGCCGCCCGTGATTGACTCCAGCCACAACCGACTTCCAGTGACAGTGACGCTGCCAACAACCGGCACGACTCTTCGATGCTCGGTTCGCGACCTGGAAGGCGATACGCTAACATACCTTTGGAGCGTCGTCAGCCAGCCAGCCGGCGCGTCGGTCTCACTTGCCAATAACACAACAACAAGCTGCAAGGCGTCCAATATGACCGTAGCTGGGAACTATGTTTTCAAGGCTCAGGTTGCAGATCCGCTCGGCGCGACAGACCCATCGCACATAGTGTCTGAGAGCCTCACGGTGGCCGTCTATCCGGCGGGCTACGCGGGCTATCAGCGCCTCGATGGTGTTGATCGTAAGCAATAGTGGAGCCCTCAAGGACAAGCGGAAGCAGAAAAGACCAGTATGGGCCACACGCATCGTCGCTGGGATCGTCTCCAAGTAGTAGCGAAGGCTGGTAGACCAGCAACCGAACCCGCTTAAGCGCGTAAGGCTCGATCTCGAAGATGTTGCCGCCCGGCTTGATGAAGCCGGTTACGTTGAGCGCGTTTGCCGGGTCACGCAAATCCGCGGGTACGGCAATCGCCTCGACGTCTCGCCCGCGCAGTTCATCCGCCAGCGCGGTCAGTTTCTCCATTGAGCGGGCCACCAGCGCCAGTTTCGCTCCGGCCCGGGCAAACCGCCGCGCGGTGGCGAGGCCGATGCCCTCCGACGCGCCCGTGATGAGAGTTACCTTGTCTTGAATGTCCATTGTTGCCCTCCAGCGCCGGACGCTTGCTTCGGCAGCTTCCTTCGTTCCGGAAGGAGTAGGAAGCTGTCAGCTTTCAGTTGTCAGCCGTCAGCTTCTGTTGCTACACCGATCTATGAATTCTTCGCCATAGAGGGGCGCGCTACCTGCTGGCGAACGTCAGGGAGCGTTTGCAGCGCACGTGCAGGGGACAATCAGACTGCGGAGCCTATGAGGGTTTACTGGGTTTGGCGGGGAATCGGTCCTAGCAGTGAAGGCGGTCTTGTCTCAAGGCCGAAGGCAGCGCGTTTCGGGAACAAGTTCCCGAAACACCAACAGTCCTCATCCGGTGTTGAGGTCGGGGCGTGGCAACGAAACACGGAGGACACATGCGAACAGACGCGGAAGGGGTGAGTGGCTAGGTAGAGACCCGGATCGCACAAACTCGCCGGGGTCGAGGAGGAGTTTCCTGGCTTGGAGGGACGGCGGTGTTTCAGATCATATTGGTGGTGTGGGCCACGTTATACCTTCGGAAAAGGGGCGTGCTGCAGCGTCTTACCATTGAAGACTTCCCCACGGTTTCATCCGACATGTTCGATGAGTGGCGCAGACTTGAAGTTCAGAGCCTCGAATACTTTGCGTGGACCGTCTTGGGGGCAACAGCACTCAGCATCGTTGGGGTAGTTCTTGCCGTGTTAACCAGCCCGTCTGGCAGCAACTCTCCCTGGGTGGTCATATGGGGACTGCTGGTACCGCCCGTATCCTGGCTGGTGGGCGCTGTGCTCGCAGTGGTTCCCGGTACGCGGGCACAAAGAATCAAGAAGAGTGCTGGAATCATCTGGCCGAAGTAGGAGACAAGGGGCTTGCGAGGCCAGCCATCTCGTCACCTCGCTCAAATGACACCTACAGTTGTTTCGGTGTAAGGTTACGGGGCCGTCGCACGGGGGAACCCCTTTAGTTCTCACCGCTGACGTCAACAACGTATTGCAGCCGCGCTTCTCTGATTTGGCTGAGGGGCACCAGACCCTCTCCAGGAATTGTGATGAGGATTGCACCGGTCTTGTCGGAGAGAATGGCAGGGCCATTGGGCAGGTTGTTTTTTACAACGCTCTCGTACTGCCGCTGGTTGGCTGCCCTGAGCCGCGGCGCAATCTGATTTTGGGGATCAAGCTTAAGCGCCCGAGCCACGTACCGGTTTGACCTCTCGAGTGCGGTGGTGGTGAAGTTATCCAATTCTGTTCCGAACGTGAGGAAGGCAAGCTGAAGCAACAGGTCCACACCATCTCCCTCGCGTGCAAGCCTCGCAAGCAATTGCTTTCGACTCTCCGCAAACGATTCGTTCTTCAGCACATTCTTGATGGCTTGCTCGAATGCGACCCGTTGATTCGCCCGGCGCATTGCCGCGCGCGCCTCGGATAACCTCGTACGCGCTTCTACGACGTGCTGGCCACGCGGATGCTCGCGCACGTACGCTTCAAGAGCAGCCACTGCGCCTCCGGGCTCACTTGCCTGTGTCGCTGCCTCCGTCGACTTTTCAAAGGCCTTGTCGTCCTGGTAACGCGCCAGTACTCTCGCAAAGGGTAACGCCCCCACCAACAGCACCAACACTCCCACTGCGATTAACGCCCTTTTCAGATTCATCGGTATAACCTCCTCCTTTTCCGAAACGCACGGCCCTTCCTTAGCAGCCAAGACTCTTGTCGTACTACTTCTGCAAGGGGCTTCCCATCTCCTTCAGCCGTGACGGTATTGTCCGCTGTTCAGGTCACGCCAGCGCGGAACAGTTGGGGAAACTTGCAGGCCTGAACGCAAGATGGCCTTTGGACCGCAGGACGCCGAAAGCCACGGTGATCACGCCGAGGCATTTTAACCTCCAACCTCTAACTTCCAACTTCCAAAGTGGGCACTCCTAGTATACCAGCAGCCGAACTGCCTTCGGCGCGTACGGCTCGATCTCGAAGATGTTGCCGCCCGGCTTGATGAAGCTGGTCACATTGAGCCTGTATGGGGCGCCTATCATGCCTCCCGCGAACTTGCCGTTCACCTTGACACTCGCGCCCTCTGTGACAGCGTCCATGTCAAGGTAGACACTGCTGAACTCCTTCGGCACAGCGCACCATGCGCCATCAGACAATCCGCGTAGACCGCCTCTATTTGCCCAGCGTTTCCTTGACGATTTCCACCCGGCCCAGGCGAATGGTCCCGCCCGCGGGGCCGGAAAGCCTGAAGTCCGACACGCCCTGCTCTCGGTTCCTGAAGCTTGCGCGCGGCAGCACGACGGTTTGTGTGCGCCAGCCCTTCTCGCCGGTTGTATTGAGCGCTACCCAATGGAAGGCTCCTCCGCCGGGCCCTTCGAGGTGGGAATCGTAGTCGATGCCAATCTCCTGCGCCAGTCCCGTATCGTAGTACTCGACGGAAAGTGTGACATCCTTGTCGATGCCGAAAAGAAACGTGTCCTTCACGTCATAGTAGATATAGGGGCTGTGGTCCTCGGGCCGGGTGACCATCGCCCATTTGCCGTCGATCGACTCTCCCCGCCAATAGCCGTCGCCACCCTGTCTTCCGGGGACGGTATTGAGACTGGGAAGCGCCGTGAAATCAGATACGGATAGCCGTTCGCTGCCGTAGTCGGCGTAGGCGGTGATGCCGGTCCAGGTAGAGGAGGGATCGGTCTGCTTCAGCGTGAACTTGGCCTGGCCGTCCGTGCGAATATCCACGACTGTCTCAGCCGGTGTGACTTGCCAACCTGATGCCCAGGGAATTGCGGACAGCTTAACGTCTTTCATCTCCAACTGGGGGAAGTTGTTAGTGACGGTGATCTGTACCGTGTCCGGTCCTTCAGCCTCTGACGAGATCGAGAAGGTGTCTCTGTACTCGTACCGCGGCGAGCAGCCCCACGGCTGTCCTTCAACCCCGTCGCACCGGACCATGAGCGGCCCGGCCTTATCCTCGCGGAGGAAGGTCAGACCTTTTCTCAGATCTTCCGCGCTCTGCTTCCCGGCGTCGAAGATGAGCTTGCCGCCGTACCATATCTTGTTCGCGCTGCCCAAGTCGTTGCTGACGACGACCCATCTCCTGCGACTCTCGACCAGCGGATGGGTGAAGTAGCCGACACCGGTCTTCTTGCCCCCGGCCGCGCCGGCAAGGTTCACGAAACCGGCTCGGCGGTTGGTCATCGTGTTCAGCCAGAACGCGAAGCCTCCGGCGTTGGTGGTGTCGATTTCGGTCGTCTGAACAGTCTGGCTGCCGGCTTTCGTCGGATCGATACCACTCTCGATCTGCTTCTCGATCCTATCGATATCCTCCGGGGCGCAGGACCGCGGAACCCACACGGATCGGGCGCTTGTAATCGTACGGGATTGGAACGCCGGCGGGCCCTCGCAGAACTTGATATCCTGATCCACGGATTTAACGTATCTCGACCACCTCATCTCAGGATAGATACTGGTGTTGGGAAACGTGTATACTTTCTCCCCCAACTCCACTATCTTCAGCCACCAGTCCTTGCACCTCGTCATGGAGGCGATTGCCCGCTGCTGCGCGGCCTTGTCACCAGTGCACCAGTAGTAGAGTAGGTCGGTCCCGCCGCGCGTCTTGTCGGCGTAGTAATGTCCCAGGTAAGCGAGAAGCTGAAGGTCCCAATTCCAACTCACAGCCTCTTTGTATGCGAGCATCCCGGACTCTGGGGTGAGTTCCCTGAGACCAGCGTCTATCTGGTTCGCATAGGCATCCAACGCGTTGGCGACGTCCTCCGGGGTTTGCTTCTTCTCTTCACCCAGGCTCTTTTTGCATCCCGCCATCAGGTTGCCGACGTACTCGGGAATACCGATGAATTCATTGTCGTCGATGGTCCAGTTGAATATCCACTCGCGTATATCGTTGAAGTTCGTCACATACTCCGAACCGTCGCGGAAGTTGGGATTTCTGCCTTTCCCGTCACGCGCGGTGTTGATGTAGGGATTCGGGTTTTCGCAGGATTCGCCGGCCCAGTCGAAGTTCATATAATTCCAGTGGAAAGACTCGACCAGCGGCAGTATCTTGCTTGCCGCCGTCTCGGTCTGAAGGAGCTTTGGCCCATATTGCGAGCCGAACCGCGCGGCGAAAACCTTGCGGAAGTAGGAGTCCGGCAGGTCGATGTTGTAGGCCAGCTTGCCCCAGAGCATATACCTGTACCAGTGCTTCTCGAAGTCCGCATACCACGTTTGGTAATGCTTGCCGTAGTCAGTGTAGAGTGTGTCCGGACCGGGTCGCTCATATTCGGAGCCTGTGACGTAGCCGGCGATACCGGGACCCATGCAGCGCTTCAGCAGTCCGCGGGCAAATGAAGAGTCACCCCAGCGGAACAGATACAAGTCGTCGTTTCGCAGATGCCACAGGATATCGTAGTCGCGAGGCTTCTGGTTGAGCCAGACCTGATCGACGAAGTGCGGATTGGGACTGGAGTACATGGATTCCCCATTGTATTTGAGATCGAGGTAGACCTTGCCCGGGTAGTGCGCCGCAAAGACTTCCTGCATCGGCTTTGGCTCAGAGCACCAGTAGCGATGGATGAACTTCTGCGGTCCGCGAACCTCCAGAATGGCGGGAACGTACGTGTCCATAAGCCACGCTTCGTTCTCCGCGGGGGTTCCATACATGGCCTCTCCCGGGCACGTGCCCAGGCCGGTGAGGCCGGGATATTCTCGCAACACCGCCTTGATCGCCTCGCGCATGTAGTCTCGAATGATCGGCTTGTCCTGACCGCCGGGCTCCAAGCCGTGCGCCTTCGCGAATCCCGGCGAGTAGGCAATGTTCCACGTGACCAGATAGGTGTCGACTCCGTGCCTGGCGGCTTCGGCAAAGATGAAGCTGAACACCTTGTGCAATCGCTCCATGTCCGCGTCACTCAGTATCGTTGCCTCAGGATACTTCGGAATCCTTGCCATAAGGTGATAGGGATGCCCGTGCCAGAGTGTGGTAACATTGTACCTGTTGCGAGCCATCATTCGGAAATAGGCGCGCCAGTAGTCGGGTTTGGTGAACCAATCCCACTCAGGAGTGATCTCGTGGGTACCCCAGTCGGGGAAGTTGAGCTTGAGAGCGCGTATGGTAACGGAGGGCTTCTCCACCTTTGCCTTAACTGCGTTCAGCTTTCCGCCCATCTCGATGTGCTCGGTGACGTCCAAAGCGCCATACATAGCCCCACGCGCGTCAGCTCCGACCACATAGATCAGCTTCTTCTTGGAGTTGGGGCGAATGGCGAATCCTTCCTCTACCAGCTTAATGCCGGCGAGAGAAGGATTAACCTTCTTCATCTCATCCTGAAGGCCGATGATGATGGTCCATCCGCCATTATTGGCGGGATCCTGATCGAACGTGGTTACCGCGGCCTGCTGTTTCGCCGCGCGCAGAGCATTCGTTAACTCGGAAGTCGCGAACTCCAGGGTAGCGACTTTCGCGTCATAGCGAACATTGACCACTCCAAACACCGGCGCGGCAATGGCCAGAACGCATGTGAGATGGATGAATAGCGGAACAAAGAACTTCATGCATACGCTCCTTCGTGTATTGGGACCTTTTCCTATGCTTCGGGACGCGCCTTGGGCGTGTTCAACAACCGTCATTCCGAGGAGAAACGACGAGGAATCTGCTTTTTCGGAATGCAAGATCGTGCTCAAAAGCAGATTTCTCGCTCTGCTCCTAATGAAGCGCCCCGTTTCGGGATTTCCGGGTTGGGACCCGAAGTTGTCCGCCATAGCATACGTGTGAAGCCCAACCCTCAAATCCCGAAACACCGGCATAGGCCGCTTTCTTTCCGAAATAACCCCGCCTGCGGGGTCGGTTGCTCGAAATGACGTCTGACGCCCTCCGCAGGGTTCTTGAACACACCCGCCTTTCGTCCCGAAGCAGAAAAACGCCGAAAGCCCCAGCCATCACGACCGGAGCCTTCTAACCCCTAACTTCTAACCTCTAGAATGGTGGAGGCGCCGGGATTCGAACCCGGGTCCAAGGAAAAGCATTCATAAGCGTCTACGCGCGTGTCCTGCGATTTGGTTCTCGCGCTTTCAGACTCCCACAGGCAGGATTCCTATACGCCAGCTCGCTTGGTTTCCCTGGAGGACCACGAGCCTTTCCTACAGGTTAGCCGAATCTTGTGACGCCCGTATCCGGTCACTTCGGCTTAGACCGGGCGGACGGGTTGCATTAAGCAGCCAATGCGTACTGATTTGTGCCGTTTATAGGCTTCCCGCTTTTAACGAGGCCAGCGGGTCCTCGGCGCGCAACTTATGATGCTATTTCCCTGTCGAAACCTATCGCCCCCACATATCTTGGAGCATGGTTATTATACCTTGCGCGAGAGGCAAAATCAAACAGAACTCAACGTTTTGGTTGTTGGTGGTTAGTTGTTGGTTGATAGTTGGCAACCGCGGTCTTGCGTAACAGTTCAGGAATGGTGAGCGCCTGCCGGGCAACGTCATTCCGAGGAACGAGGAATCTGCTTTTCCCGGCCACTTGACAGAAGCAGATTTCTCGACTCCGCTGGCGCTCCGCTCCTAAGGAAGCGCCCGGTTTCGGGATTTCCGGGTTGGAACCCGAAGCTGTCCGCTATAGCATACGTATGCCGCCCAACCCTCAAATCCCGAAACAACAGGGTGATTCCTTTCCGAAATAACCCCGATCCGTCGGGGTCGGTTGCTCGAAATGACATTCAGCGCCACGTACTTCCTATTCCTGAACTGTTACGGTCTTGCTCGACTCCCTTCCCTCAACTCTCAACTATATCTCCGATACCCAGGTCTGATCGCCGTCGCCGGGCGCTTCGCGCTGTTTGCCGTGGTCATCCTTGAGATCCGGACCCCAACTGTAGAGGAGAAAGCCGTGCCCGGCCCGTTTGTAGACGAAAGGCTTGCCGGTGAACGGGTCGTCGGGCAGCCGCCACGAAAGCTTCGTTTTCAGATCCTTCAGGGACGCCGGATACGCGCCGAATTCGCTCTTGTAAGCTTTGAGCGCCATCGCAACCTGTCCCAGGCCGAGTTCCGCCATTGCCGAATCTCGACCTTGGAGAGTAGAGTAATGGGCCGAAGCAAGAAACCGTGTCAGCATTGCGTACCTGGGGACACACAGAGCGTTGTCGCATGATTCATAGCTCGGGGGAATGTCGGGAAGGAAAGCCCAGAACAGAATTCTATCCGCTGTCACGTCGAACCAGTTTAACCCGCCGTTCTCGGAAGATCGGATCGGCGTTAATGCCTGACGATACGGCAGTTTCGCGCGTCGCATCTGCCTGTCTATTACGTCCATCGCGACCATTTGGTCCTTGTATGATATCGGACGCCAAAGATAGCGCCTGATGGTGTAGCTGACCTTCTTGAAGCTACCCGCGGACGCACGGAGGAAGCTGCCAGTACGGATTGTGTCAAAACACCAATTGATGAATGTCCGCTCCCCCTGCATGGCCAGGACGAAACCTTCTGCTAATGAGATATCGCCCACCTCGTCGTACATCCGCCGCGCTTGTGATATCGAAAGAGATCGGCTTCGGGTCGCCTCCCTTAGCCCTCCGGTGATCATCTTAGTGCACGATATTCGAGTCAGGTACGAAATCAGGCCCGGTTCCTTCTCCAACGCCCGCGACACTTTGAGGCCGAGCGTCACATCCTTCAATGCCGCATCCACCTTGCCGTCGCGCGCGTCGATTATGGCTTTCAGAGATACTACTCTGCACGTCTCGCGCAGGCCCGAGGTATGGGGAAAAAGCGCATCCGCTCCGTCCTGCCAGCGCACCGGGAAAACGCACTTTGGCTTGCGAGCGCCTTCCTCGATCAGTGGGAACACGGAAGCCCGCGCGGCAATCGCTTTCCGCGCTTCCGGTTCCAGCGCCGCGCGGTCTTTCGCCGTCGTGGTGACATCCAGCAGACCGCTGCTCCACAGTGGGACGCCCGCCGCTTTCAGAGCGGCAAAAACCTTCTCATAGACGACGGCTCCGTTCTCGCTGTCAGGGACCCTCCGCGCGAGATCGATGCCGTTCAAGGGTTCTCCCCGCGCGCGAAGCTGAGCGAACCTGGCCTCTAACTGCCGCCCCCACACGACCATCAACATGGCGTGAACGACAAACAAGACCGCGATGATCGCGAGTAGCCTCAACGCGACTCTCCTATTGAACACCGCTCGAATGGCGGTCTTGATTGACCGCCACATCCGTCGGAAGGTCGGAAAATCGGAGTCGAGGAATTCGCTGCTCATAGCTGGTCCTCCTTCTGCTTCTCGACTTCCGAACCGCACTTCGCCCAGGCGAGCGTTTCGCGAGCCAGTCTCTGCCTCTCAATCACCGCTGCTGCGCTGCTCGCGGGTGCCGCCGATGTGACGTGTGTCCTCTGCGACAGCCGGGCTTGCCGGGCGTGATCGCATACGTTGGCGGACAGGATGACGGCGGCCGCGGCTGCGAAAGCCCATGCCGTCCTGAACCAGGTCCGCGGCCTGGCCGAACGCAGCTCCCGCGCCGCGCGTCCGAGAATACGCCCCCGCGCCCCCTCCGCGTCCGGAGCCGGATACCTCTCCTGCAGTATCTCCTCTATCCTGTCATCTTCCATCCCAGTCCACCTTAGAACCTTGGAACCTTAGAACCCTGAAACCCCAGAACCCTATGACCCTATGATTCTCCGAATCCCCTCTATCGCATACCGGTACCGGCTTGACACGGTGTTCTGCGATTTGCCGATCACCTGTCCGATCTCCCGGAAAGTCAGCCCTTGGAAGATCTTGAGCGCCATTACCTCGCGCTGCTCCGGCGGAAGAGTCTCAAACGCCGCCAGGACAGCTTCAATCTCAGGGTTTTCGGAGTCCGACGCGGCCTCGCTCAACCGGACCGCCTCATCTTCGTGCAGCCTCTGCCTTCTCTGCCTGCCTCGCAGGACTTCGTAAGCCGCGTTTCTGGTTGATCGCAACAGGTACCTCTGCAGGTCCTCGATTCGCCGGAGCCGCCCGGCGTCCCGCGCGAGCCTGACGAAGACCTCCTGCACGGCGTCTTCGGCGTCTTCCGTCGAGCCAAGCAGAGCCCTCGCATACCTCAATAGACTCGCCGCGTAAAGATCGTAGGCGCGTTCAAGCGCCTCACGCTGGCTCTTCGTGTGACCTGCTGTGTCCCGCGCTTCCGTCATCGTCGGCGCCTGCGATCGAGGAGTGCTGCCGATCATCACTTTCATTATAGTAGATGCCGCGAATCGGCGTCTTCGTCTAAGTCGCAAATCCGATTGTCGCCGCTTTCCACATCTCGATGTTTTCCCAAGTTTCGTGCTTTGGTGGTGAATGGGTGCGCGTCAAGATTGTGGTTATGGGGGCGGAACATTTTGGAGTGCGGCGGCTTGCAGGCTGTTGCAAAACTTTTCTGTTCACTATTAGTAAACAGGCATGAATATTGGAGATGGGTGTCGAACACCTTATATGGAGGATGACGATGCCCAACTTCAAGCGGATGCCGATGGAACCATCTCAATTGGTGATGTTC
>JAUSGG010000094.1 GCA_030649165.1 Armatimonadota bacterium | reverse complement strand
CGCAACAGCGCGGACCGCAAAAGGAACAGCTCGGCGAGCCGGAAACGGATCCAGGATCGGCGCAACTAGGATAGCTTGACAGACATTAAGGGGACATTTTCCCTCTGCAATAGAGGGGACATAATCGCTCGGCAATAACAGCAACTGCCCGAGCAGTTGTCCTCCCGTGACGCGAACGGAGGAATCGTCGCTGGTCCAGACAACCTGCGACCAGCCGGACAAATCCTGTGTTACTCCGATCTCATTCACGTGACCGGCCTGGACCAGCGGCCTGCCCGATATCGCCACGATCAGATCGCCCCCCGACGCGCCGCTGATTTGAACACCCGCGATCCGCGATAACTGGTCCAGAAGCAGGTCTCTACGGTCGAGAACGTCGTTGGGCTCAAAACCGTTCGCGACAGACCTTTTGATCTGGTCGTTGAGGTTGGCTATCTCATACGCGAGTCGATTGACCTGCGCGACGTTGTCTACAATATCCTGGTCCGCTCGCGATTGCATTTCGCGCAAATTCTGATAGAGGGTCCGCATCCGTTCGCTCAACGCGATGCCGCTTTCGACAACCGAAATCCTGGCCGACTGGCTCTCCGGAGACGCGGAAAGCTCCTCCCACGCGTTCCAGAACCGGTCCATCGTGGTCGCCAATCCCAAGTCGCCCGGTTCGGCTAATATGGACTCGATCTGGGCCAGTTCCTCTTTGCGGTAGTCCCAGCTCCCGAGACGGTTCTGCGCGTTCCTGACCTGTTGGTCGATATAATCGGACTGCACCCGCTTTATCCGCTGCACCATAACGCCTGTGCCAAGCTGCGGGTTGCCAACCCCGACCATAGCAAATCCGCCGCTTATGTAGGCGCCCGGGACCAACGCGGCCTCCTGCCGGTGGAACCCCTCCGTGCTCGCGTTAGCTATGTTGTGAGCGGTAACGTTCATTGCCTGCTGTTGGGCGCGCAGGCCTGTTAACGCTACTTGTAAACCAAAGAAAGACACGCCGATTCTCCTCGTTCAGACCTTCATATCCAGCATGACTGCCTGGTGATTGACGACCGGTTCAGGTCCGGGATTGTAGGATTGTTGGTCGGAGGCGAGAGACGACAAGATCGCCAGCGAGAAAGTCACATACCGCATCTGATTGTCGAGCAACTCGGTGTTGCCGCGTACAAGGGGCCTCAACAATTCAAGGGCGCCGGACGCTTCCCGGTCGGCCCCGTCCAGCTTACGCAGTGAATCGGATCCCGTTTTCTGGTCTGTTTCGTCCTGGAGAGACGAAGACAGCTCCGCTTCCCGCTTCTGGGCGCGCGCAATCTCCGCCAGGACTTGTTCCTGGGCCTGCACGTTGTCCGACAACTCGTCAAGTCGCCCCTCGATCAATATGGCGCGCTGCTCACCGGCCAAATCCACGAGCCGCTTCAGTCCCAGTGTCCTGATCTCAGCGAGCGACGCCAACTGTTTCCTGATCGATTCCACGTTCATTTGTCCTTTCAATCAGAGCCTCGTCCTGCTCTGCAACGCGGCCGCCAGCATCTTCTCGGCGACTTCCGACTCGCTAACTTTGTAATCCCCGGCCTGGACCTTGCTCCTGAAGCCCTTCACTACTCCAGCGCGCATATCCGGAAGGCCGGCCACTTGCCGTTTTATCTCCCGCACGTCAGTAGCCTTTCTTGAAAGAATTAACTCGTCCGTTCCCCGCGCCGGGCCGGCGTCCTGGACTTCGCGAAGTCCATACACCCGATGCAGGTGAAGATCGAGGACCTTTTGTATCTGCGCGTTTGAAACATGCACTGCAAGAACACCCTTTCGTACTTCCCGGGCCGTTTTGGCGGCCCGCCGAGTTACTTATCGACACTCCCGTCCGGAACTTTAGCGGTTTCGGCGCCTTTCAATTGCTGGTACAGCAAATCGGCGATGCCGAGCGTTCCGGAGTTGGAAAGCTGTTTAGCCGTCTCGTCATCGAGCATACTCTGGAAGATCGCCTCTTTCTCCCGCGAGCCGAACAGGTCGGACTTCGGAACCGTGTCTCTCATCTTGTGAAGTATCTGAGCCACCAGAAGCGACTCGAACTCGCCGCAGGCCTTTTTCAGGGCGGCGTCGTCCTTGTTCGCCGTCACGGGCAGGTTGGTGTTGAATGCTATTGTTGGTTGTATGTTCATATCGTTATAACCTCCGGTTTAGGAGTTAGAATGGACCTCCCCCTAACCCCCTCCTAAAAGGAGGGGGGATTACGCTGCTAGATGATCTCCAGCTCCGCGTGGAGGGCGCCGGCCTGTTTCAGGGCCTGCAAGATCGCCACTATGTCCCTGGGAGTGACCTTCAGAGCGTTTAACGACCGTACGAGCTCTTCGAGCGTATTGCCCGGTTTCACGTGAACCAGCCTTCCGCCCTCCTCTTGCGCTTCAACGGTGGTCCTTGGCACAACAGCCGTTGTTCCACCGCGAGAGAGCGGCGACGGCTGGGATACCTCGAACTCCGTGGATACCGCCACACTGAGGCTGCCGTGAGACACCGCCACCGGCGAAAGCTGCACCGTTCCGCCGATCACGACCGTGCCCGTTCGCTCGTTGACGATGATCTTGGCGATATTGGACTGGGCAACAGTAAGATCGCCGATGCCGGCGATCAAGCTGGTGACATTCTGAAGACCGTCCGCCTTCACCTGCACCGTGGCCGCGTCGAGAGCTGTGGCCGACCCGGCGCCCACCTCCGCATTGACTGCGTCGGCGACCCTGACCGCCGTGGCGAAATCAGGGTTGTTAAGCAAGACGCTGACAAATCCGCCGGAGTTGAGCGTAGTTGGAACGCCCTGCTCCACGATTGCTCCGCCGGGGATGCGTCCTACGGTCGTGTGGTTCTTGGTGACCGTGTTGCCCTCGGATCCCGCTGTGAAACCGCCGATCGATACGCTCCCCTGCGCGACGGCGTAGACCTGGCCGTTCGCCGCCTGAAGCGGAGACTGCAGCAGCGTTCCGCCCTGCAGGCTTTTTGCGTCGCCCAACGACGATACCTGCACGTCGATCTTGGTACCGGGCCGGACAAAGGGCGGCAGGTCGGCCGTTATCATGACCGCCGCTACGTTCTTGACCTTGGGCTTCGCTCCCAGGAGCGACACGCCGAATCTCTGCAGCAGGTTCGACACCGACTGAGTGGTGAAAAGGGTCTGCTGGCTGTCACCGCTCCCGTCAAGGCCGACCACCAGCCCATAGCCTACCAGCTGATTGCTTCTGGCGCCTTCGATCCGCGCAACGTCCTTGAGCCTGACAATCTGGTCGGCGCGAACTTCCCGCGGAAGTATGCAGACCGCGCAAATGGCCAGCGCGATTATGAGAACGAGACTTTTGGTGTAACGCATTTGAGTAGCTCCCTTGAATACTGCTATATCTGAATCGGACGGATGGGACTCGCAGACTCGTTGAAGGTTGAAAGTTGAATATCGAACGACGTTCAACCCTCACCCCAGCCCTCTCCCTTCCAGGGAGAGGGAGTTCACCTCGGCTCACTCGACTCCTCCGACTCCTCCGACTTCCTAGAAGATAAACTTTAGTATCTTGCTGATGACGCCTTCTTTTTGTCTGTCGCCGATTGCGCCTTTGCCCGTGTAGCTGCACTTGATGTCCGCCAGGAAGGTGGAAGCAACCGTATTGTCCGGCGAAATGTCCCGCGGCCGCACTGTCGCGACGAGCTTCATACTCTGCTTCTCGCCGTTTGTCTCCATCATCCGCTCGCCGCTGATCTCCAGATTGCCGTTCGGCATCACGTTAGTTACGGTCGCGGTCAGCTTGGTGGCGAGGTTGCTTGTGAGCGTCGTTTGCCCCGTGGTCGATCCCGACTGCGCGGACTGGAAGTTCAACGCCGGAATCAGGCCCAGAAACGAGCCCACGCCCGCCGCGTTACCGTGGTCGAAATCTTTATCGTAAGTCGTCGCGGCCTGCTGGGTCGAAGTCGTCTCCTCGATCACCAGCACCGTAACCAGGTCCCCGACGTTCTTCGCTCTGAGGTCCGCGCAGAGGTTGTAGCCAGGCCCCTGCGCCCAGAGGGAATCCGCCGCCGCGGGGGCGATGGCGGCAAGCGCCAAGATGGCGATTAAGAAAAACACGTATGTTTTGATCATTGTCAACTCCTTCTGCCGATCTGAATTTCCACAAGTCCCGGACCCACGACCGTTCCGCGCACCTCTCGGGCGCCACCGGAAAGCCGCACTTTTATACGGTCGCCCGGGCGACCGTCACCGGCCGCCGTGCCCTTCTCGCTGACGCGGGTGGACTCTCCGACCACTGAGACGATTACCACGTCGCCGGCCTTGATCACGGCGGGCTCAGATATCCACTTACGCCGGATTTGCGCGCCCTGGGCGATGGGAACCGAGGCAATCGCGTCGGAGGGCGGCAGCGCGTCGATTACGTCTTCGAAGACGTTGGTAGTTTCGCAGTCCTGAACGACCGTATTGACGGCGGTCAAAGGCTCGTTTCGCCCGATCGCCTGAGTGGCGACCAGCGCACGGCCGAAGACTCTCGCCGTGACCGACACCTGGACGGAACGATAGCGTTTGCCGTCCACGAGAATCTCGACGGGGACGGTGTTCCTGCCCTTTCGGACCTTGGGGGCTGCCGCCGAGACACGAACCTCTACGGAACCGGACGGGACCACCTGGTCGGCCGGCAGCCGCACCGGCTCCACCTCGACAGCGGCGCCCTTGAGGCCGGCCTCCAGGGTGAGCTTCCTGACCACCTCAAAAAGCGTTTGCCCCTTCACCACGAGAGAAGGTCTGGTGACCGTCACCTGTGGGGGCGAGAGCAGCGACACCGAATCGGACAGCCCGCGCTTCCGCAGAGCCGCGATTATTTGCGCCCGCGATATGCTCTGACTCCTCCCGGCGAGCGGGGCGGCGCAAATCGTTACGCCTTGCAGCCTGGCCGCCAGGTTCCTGTCGGAGCTTTTTACCGAACCGATATCCGCAAGCGTAACTTCGGCCCCCGGCACGCTGGAGGAAGGGCGGACCAATACCTCAGCGGTCGCGCCGGCCCAGAGCGGGACCGCGAGCCCGGCGAGTACGGTCAGCGGTATAAGCTTGTATAAGATTGACTTCATTCCATTAACTACCGTCTCAAGTTATTGGCGATGCTGAGCATGTCGTCGGCGGTTTGTATCGCCTTGGCGTTGATTTCGTAAGCTCGCTGGGCAATGATCATATTGACCATTTCCTCAACGACCTTGACGTTCGACATTTCGACAAAGCCGTGCCCTATCGTGCCCAGCCCGTTCGTTCCGGGCACATCGGTCACCGCGTCGCCGGAGGCCGCGGTGGCGCGAAGCAGGTTGCGGCCAATGCTGTCCAATCCGGCCGGATTTGCGAACCTGGCGATCTGTATCTTCCCGACTTCCTGGGGGGCGGCCTGGCCGGAGAGCGTCACCGAAACGGTGCCGTCGGAGCCGATTGAGACGCCGGTCGCGTCGGCGGGAATGGTGATCTGGGGGTCCATCGGATAGCCGTCCGAGGTGACCATTCTGCCCTGAGCGTCACGCTTGAAAGCGCCGTCGCGCGAGTAAACGGTATCGCCGTTCGGGGTCGTCACCTGGAAGAAACCGTCTCCTTCGATTACAAGGTCCAACGGGTTCTGGGTCTGCTGGAAATCGCCCTGGGTAAATATCTTCTGCGTAGCCGCGGCTCGCGTTCCCAGTCCGACTTGTATACCGGTGGGGACTTGAGCGTCCTGCGATTCGGCCGTGCCCGCGGCGCGAAGTGTCTGGTAGAGCAAATCCTGGAAATCGACGCGGCTCTTTTTGAAGCCGACGGTGTTGACGTTGGCCAGGTTGTTCGAGATCACGTCGATATTCAGTTGCTGGGCCTCCATACCGGTGGCCGCGGTCCATAGGGATCTGATCAAGGTTTATTCCTCCTGTTGCTGTGGTTCGAAATCTAACCGGTCCTTCCGGTTTGGTTGATAATCTTGTCCAATGTCTCGTCTATGGCCTGGATCGCCCTCTGGTTGGCCTCGTAGGCGCGAAGGGCGGTTATCATACCTGTGGTCTCCTGGATGGCGTTCACGTTGGAGCTCTCCAGCCGGCCCTGCATGACACGCCAGGTTTTCGATCGCACCGGCGCGTCGTCGGGGGACTCAATGCGGAGAGTGTCGACCACGACGCCATCGGCTTTCACGCGGCCGTCGGGATCTATCTGCCAATTCTTCGATGAGACCATGATTGGGCCCTTTTGTCCGAGCACTTCGTCACCGTCGGATGTAACCAGCCGGCCTGCGTCGTTCACTCGGAAGCTGCCGTCGCGGGTCTGGGTCTCCCCGCTTGGGGTCTTGACAACGAAATACCCCGGGCCGTCGATGGCGAGGCTCGTGGCTGAAGTTGCGTTCTCTATCTCCCCTTCTTTCCAGTCGCGCCGGGCAAAAGCTACCGGGATAATGCATCTCCCATGCGCGCTTCCCGCGCCGGGAGGAACCCGAAGGGCGTTTGCCATTTGGACATCGAAGGCGGAGAATCCGACCCGCATACGCTTGTAGCCCGGGGAATTGCAGTTGGCGAGGTTGTTGGAGATTACGTCCTGCTGTTCGATCTGCCCTAACATACCGGCAGCCGAAGTATAGAAACCTGAGATCACTACATTGCACCTCCGCATCATTTCTCGACAGGTTTCACGCTGGACTTTAGCGGTATTTGCGGAGGAAAGCAGGTATTCTTGCTGGGGGGAGCGGATTCGATCACGAAAGCGCGAAGTTACGAAAACACGAAAGGGGATTTGTGAGGCCCTTTCTTTCGTACTTTCCTGGTGAAAGAAGAGGTTATTCGCCCTGAACTCTTGCCGGATTGCCGAATGCCGTGGCGCCGGCGGGTATGTCGCTTACTATGGCGGAACCCGCGCCGATGACACAATCCGGGCCTATGCTGGTCCACGGACGCGCGCAGCTTCCGATGCCGATCAGCGTCCGCTCACCCACGGTCACGCTGCCCGCAAGCCGGACACCCGGCGCGATGTGGGCGAAGTCGTAAACTACGCAGTCGTGGTCTACTGAGCTGGACGTGTTGAGAACACAGCCCCTGCCGATCCTTGCCCGGGCGTTTACGGCGACCTGGGCCATTATGACGGCGCCGGCGCCGAGGACCGCACTGGAAGAGACGACGGCGCTCGGGTGCACAAGCGCCGGGAATTGCCACCCGCGCGCTTCGCCATAGGTCATCAGCTCCGCCCTTGGAGTGTTGCTCCCGATCCCAAGCGCAACCATAGCTCCGTCCGGAACTGCTGCCCGGCCACCAATGACCTTCCATTTCAGGACGGCGGCGCCGGCGCGCGAGGGATCATCGTCGATAAACCCGGCTATCGTATAACCCAGAAGATCGGCGATCTCCGCGACGACGGAGCCGTGCCCTCCTGCTCCAAATATGTAAAGCTCATTCATACCGAATCCTCCGCGAAATGGGGCGGCCCCCGATGCATTGGGCACCCCGGCGCCGCTTTCGGATAGAACGTCCGACTGCCACCCACCATAGTTTATCACGACTGGGAGGCCGGCGGCGAGAAAATCGTAAGAGTTCAGAAGTCGAGAGAGCTTTCACCCTCACCCCATTCGCTGCGCTCAGGGCAAGCTCTAACCCTCTCCCTCAAGGGAGAGGGGATTACGCTCGTCTGCTCCCGAGAGTAAGCGACGAAGAAAGTTGTACTCGCCAATCGTGAACTCTTACAGACAATCGATGAACTTGTCGGCTGGATTTGTGTGTATAGGGGAGAAAGGAGACGACTCCGGCGACGGCGGCCGACGGCATCGAGCCGCGGCGCTCCAACTTCATCACGCCGCAAGCGCAGGTTTTGAGATGAGACCCTCGCTGAACAGCCAGTGGGCGAAATTGGTCAACCCCTCCGGCAGGCGCGCGGCAGGTTGGTAATCGAGCAGCCGTTTCGCCTTGCGTATGTCTGCCCACGTCTGGGGCACGTCGCCGGGCTGTTCCGGCATTAACCGCAGTTGGGCTTTCAGTCCCAAAGCCTGCTCCATTGCCGCCACCAGTTCAGTCAGTTTCACCGTGCGATTGTTGCCCAGATTGACGACCTCGTAGGACGATCCCCGGTAATCCATCGCGGCCCTGATTCCATTGACAATGTCGGTCACATAGGTGCAGTCACGGCGGGTCGAGCCGTCCCCGAATATCGGAATGGTCTCGTTCTGAAGCATCAGCCTGGCGAACTTGTGAATCGCCATGTCGGGTCTCTGCCGAGGTCCGTATACCGTGAAGAATCTCAAGGCGATGAACCGTATGCCGAAAAGGCGGGAGTAGACGTGGCCCATCAGCTCGCCGCTGACTTTCGTGCCGGCGTACGGGCTGATAGGGAGCAGGATGTGATCTTTCTCGCGCCACGGGACGTTGGGATTGACGCCGTAGACGCTGCTGGAGGATGCGAAGACGAACTGTTTGACTCCCCACGTCCTGGCCAATTCCAACAGGTTCTGCGCTCCGCGGACGTTGACCTCCTGGTATTCGACGGGATCTTTGATGGACGGACGCGCGGCTACCTTCGCCGCCAGGTGCACGATCACGTCGTAGTCTCCACCCAGACGGGACCGCAGCGTGTCCTGATTTCTTATGTCCGCTTCGATCAGCTTGTAGCCATCATACTCAAAATGAGACTCCACGTTGGCGCGCTTGATCTCAGGGTCGTAGAAAGGATCGAAGTTGTCAACGGTGGTGACCCGCCAGCCTTCGGAGAGAAGACGGTCCGCCAAGTGGCTGCCTATGAACCCAGCGCCCCCCGTTATGAGAGCGTGCTTCATTACTTCCCCACCCCCAGATAGGTAAAGCCCGCGGACCGCGCGCTTTCCGGGTCGATTATGTTGCGCCCGTCTACTATGATCGGCTGTTTCATGACCCGGGCGACTCTCTGCAAATCCATCGTGCGATATTCGTCCCACTCCGTAGCGATAAGCAGAGCGTCGGAGCCCTCGGCAGCCGCGTAAGGACAATCGAGGAACTCCAGATCGAGCCCATCGAGCTCCCTTTGCGCATTCGGAATCGCGACAGGGTCGTGCGCGTGGACGTGCGCTCCACGGTCTACGAGCGTTCTGATAACGTCGATTGCCGGAGACTCGCGCACATCGTCCGTGTTCGCTTTGAACGCCAGTCCGAGGACGCTGATCACGCGGCCCCGCAGGACCTTGAGCGTTGAGGAGAGCTTGTCAACAACCAACTGTCTTTGTCGCTGGTTGACTTCCCTCGCCGCCTTGATTATGGGCATACCGTATCCGTACTCCGAAGCCACGGCGAGAAGCGCCGAGGTGTCCTTAGGGAAACAGCTACCACCCCAACCAAGGCCGGCTTCCAGGAATCTGCGTCCTATGCGCGGGTCCAGCCCGACGCCGCGAGCAACCTCAGTGACGTTCGCGCCCACCTTTTCGCAAAGCCCGGCGATCTCGTTGATATAGCTGATCTTAATCGCCAGAAACGCGTTGCCCGCATATTTCGTCATCTCGGCGCTGGTGGGATCCGTGGCCACCAGGCGAGGCAAGCCATATCCTTCCGGACGCGGCAAGATCTTGGGAGGGGCGAACGTCTGCTCCAGAATCGGTCTGTACAGCCGCTCCAGAACCGCGATCGACTCCGCTCGATCCGCCCCCACGACGATGCGGTCGGGGTAAAGTGTGTCCGGAAGCGCAACGCTTTCGCGCAGAAACTCCGGGTTCGACGCCAGGTATACGTTCGCTTTGACTTTGCGGGCCGCCAGCGCTCGTTCGATGACGAGCGCGACCCGCCTGTTCGTCCCGATCGGGACCGTGGACTTGACCACCACCGTACACGTCTGTCCCTCTTGCAGTTTCTCCGCAAGTTCTTTGGCCGCCTGCTCCACGTACCCGATGTCGGCCTCGCCGTTTAGCTTCGGAGGCGTGCCGACGGCTATGAGCGCCACTTCCGCCTGGCCCAGTCCATCAGGGATACTGTCGGTGAAGCTCAGGCGAGACACGGCGAGAGACATAAGCGACTCTACTCCCAGTTCGTGAATTGGGCTCTTTCCCTCGCGCAGGAGCGATAGTTTGGCCGGGTCCTTATCCACCGCGATTACTTCGTGACCCAGGTACGCCAGCGCAACACCGGTCGTCAACCCTACGTAGCCCGCGCCGATAATGGTGACCTTCATCTTAACCTCCCTGTTTTCCGCATTCCATAGTGTGAGAGTTCAGTTTCGCGGGAACGTCATTCCGACCGAAGTGGAGGAATCTGCTTTTTCCGGTTGCGTCACGCTCAAAAGCAGATTTCTCGACTCCGCTGGCGCTCCGCTCGAAATGACGATGCCCGAAAGACTGAACTGTTTCCCCACGGCGGCAGCCTACGAACCCAGGAACCTGACGCCAAGCCATGCCACGACCCCGCCCGGTCGGTACGCAAGTGCGTCGGACGGTACGGGATCCCCGGTTATGACCCGGCTCCCGTTGCCTTTCGTCAGTTCAGAAACCTTCTCGGGACCAAACTCATTCTTAACGGCCGCGGCTCCCGCGGACAGCGCCGGTCTTCTCCGGCGCGCCGAATGGGCGTCGGACGCCATGAAGTGTACCCACCTCTGCCTCAGGAGCTTAAACACGGCAATTCGCGCGGCCCGACCATTATACCCTAATATGGAGGCGGCATTGACCTGAATCAGCGCTCCGCGCAGCGTCAACTCCTCAAGTATGCCCGGTCTACGCTGGACCGCCAACGACCGTTCCGGATGCGCCAGGATGGGCGTGATATTCCGCGTCTGCAGATCGAACACGAGCCGGCTTATGTCCACCGGCAAAGTCATCATCGGCGTATCCAGCAGGAGATACCGCCCGCTGCCGCCGAGCGTGAGAGGAACGGCGCAATCCACGGCCCGCGTCACGTTGGCTGATGGGTATACTTCGGCGCCTGGGAAAATCCGGATGGGGATGTCATCGGTGTCGATCGCTGCCTGAAGAGCGGCAACGCGTTCGGGTATTTCAGCGGCCACGCTCAAGTCGTTGTGAGTTCCGATGTGAGGAGTAGCGAACATGGCGCCCACGCCGTCCGCCGCGGCAAGGCGGGCCATTAGCACGGCCTCATCCATGGTCTCCGGGCCGTCGTCGAACCCGGGGAGAATGTGGTTATGGATGTCGATAGCTCCCTCGATGGGGAGGTCAGTTCCGTCCATATCTCAGCCTCCGGTTGCAGGCTTCGTTCCGATCTGTCTACTGCTGCCGATTGCGGAAGACGGGGGCACAAGGCCCCGGGCTACAAGCTTTACAGGCAACCATCTACTATGAGAACGCCAGACCCGATAAACCTACACAAGACACGGCCAGTGGCAAGACATAGGACAACGAACATACCCGGCAAATCTACCTGGCAACAATGATAATCGGCGTTTTGGATCGAATTACTTAGGGTTGTTGGTTGCGGGTGCGCGTCAAGATTGTGGTTGCGGAGGCGGAACATGTGGAGTGCGGCGGCTTGACGCCGCTTTTCGGAGGGTGGGACTCTAGAATCAGGGTGAAATGGGCTTAGGTAGCTGGTCAAAGCGGCGTCAAG
>JAUSGG010000092.1 GCA_030649165.1 Armatimonadota bacterium | reverse complement strand
TGACATTCCCGTAGAACCGAACTCTCACTCCCCTGGCCGGGAGCATCGTTTGTAGTCATTAGCCACAGATGGACCTCCCCCTAACCCCCTCCCACGGGGAGGGGGGATTTGCCCCCTCTGCTCTCAGGGGAGGGTTGGGGTGGGGTTCAAAAAACGGGGTGAGCCTTCCACAAACGATGCTCCTGCCGGCCGGCTTTTTTCCGTTGACATGGACCGGGCTCTCAGATATACTAACAAGGTCATGATGGGGGTTTGCGGGCAGGCTTATTGCCGGGCTTCTAGCGCGTCATGACCTTCCACATTGGTTCGGAAATCAGGCAAGAGGATGAATCAGGACTCGCCCAACCACGAAAGAACCAGACCTGCCGATGTGGTGACCGACATAATCCACGAGGTGGGAGACGAGATCGCGGCCGTGGTCGCCGTACCGGGCGAGATCACGTATCGCACCCTGAACAGGTTCTTTGAGTTCATCGGCAACAGCGGGATTCTGTTCACTCAGGCTCTAGGATATGTTTTGCGCGGCTCGCTAAGTATGCGCGGGACTGTCGCCCAGATCGCCACGATCGGCGTGGACTCGCTTCCATTAGTCTTAGTCACCGTCGCGTTCTCCGGAATGGTGCTGGCCCTTTATTCGGCCCAGACGCTGGTCGATTGGGGCTTCGGGAGCCTGGTGGGACGCGGCGTGGCCCTTTCGGTGGTCCGCGAGATCGGGCCGGTATTGACCGCCGTCGTCGTTGCCGCTCGTTCGGGTTCGGGAATGGCCGCCGAGATCGGTACTATGAAGGTGACGGAGCAGATAGACGCGCTGCGCGCGCTTGCGATCAGCCCGGTTGAGTATCTCGTGTCGCCGAGACTGGTGGCCGCCATAATCGCGCTTCCGATACTGACGATCTTCGCCGACGTTATAGGCGTGGTCGCCGGGTATTACGTGGCTGTGATCAACGGAGTCGCGGGCGGAAGTTTCATCAGCGACGCGAGGTCGTATGTCGTTCCGCACGATATCAACATGGGACTGATAAAAACGGTGGTTTTCGGCGCCGTTATCGCTATCGTCGGCTGTCAGGAAGGACTGCAGACCACGGGAGGCGCGAGCGGAGTCGGCCGTTCAACCACGAACGCGGTGGTCATCAGCGTAGTATTGATATACATCCTGAACTTCTTTATGGCGTACGTGATGTTCGGCGGGAGGACAGGGGCGTATTAGGGTCTTAGGGTTATAGGGTTTTAGGGTCCTAAGGGTTTTGAGGGTTTCGGGCAGGAGCAAGCTGCTCCTTCGACTCCCTCGACTCTCTCGACTCTTGAGACGACAACGTGATTACAATTCAGCAGCTCTCTTATCGAGCTCCGGCGAAGACGATACTGCGGCGCCTTGACCTTCACGTCAAGCGCGGCGAGACGATGGCGGTCATGGGAATGTCCGGCACGGGCAAGAGCACGCTGCTGAAGTGCATGGCCGGGCTTATCAGGCCGACTATGGGCGAGATACACATCAACGGTGTCAATATCGCTCGGATGCGCGAGCGCGACCTGAACCTGGTGCGGCGCAAGATGGGGATTGTCTTCCAGTATGCGGCGCTGTTCGACTCGCTGACGGTGTTCGAGAACGTGGCGGTGGGGCCTCGACGCCACCTGCGTCTGGCGGAGAGCGACCTGGCCCGGCTCGTCCGCGAAAAGCTGGAGATGGTGGGGCTTTCGGACGTCGAAAGCCTGCTGCCGTCACAGCTCAGCGGTGGGATGCAAAAGCGCGTTGGCCTGGCCCGCGCGCTGGCTCTCGATCCGGAGATACTGCTGTACGACGAGCCGACCGGCGGGCTCGATCCGATAGTAGCGACGTCGATCAACGAGCTGATAATCCGTATGAGGGACAAGCTGGGAGTCACGTCGGTCGTGGTCTCACACGACCTGGAGAGCATTTTCAAGGTGTCCGACCGTGTCGCGATGATGCACCAGGGCAGGATTCTGGACGTTGGGACGCCGGCTGAAATGAGGAAGTCGTCCAATCCGTACGTGAAACAATTTGTGGAGGGCGAGACGGAGGGTCCGATAAAGCTGCGCGGAAAGGAACGGGTGTAGGGAAGGGTCTTAGGGTCTTAGGGTTATAAGGTTCTAAGGGTTTTGAGGGCTATGAGGGTTATGAGGGTTTTGGGCAGGAGCAAGCGGCTCCTTCGACTCCTCCGACTCCTCCGACTCCGTTTTGCGATCTATGTTAAGGTTCAGACCTGAAGCCAGGGTAGGGCTGCTGATATTCGTGGGCATAGTGACGCTGATAGCCATCTACTGGTTCCTCAGCGGCTCGGTGTTCCGCGCCCGGACGTACACCGTATACGCCGTATTTCGCAGCGTGCAGCGTCTGGATAGGGGCGCCGCCGTGCGTATGGCCGGTGTGCAGGTAGGACAAGTGATCTCGATCAGGCTGACAAAGTGGAATCGCGCGCGGGTGGAAATGGCGATACGACAGGACGTCAGCATTCCGGAGGGATCGGCGTTTCGCGTCACCTCCGGCGGATTAGTGGGTGACATCTACGTTGAGATAGTACCCGGTTCGGGGCCGGGCCGCGTCGGAGAAAACAAAACGGTTTATGGGGCCGATACGACCACTCTTGATCAGTTGCTGCCGCAGGCGAGTCAACTATTGGCGCAGTTGCAGACGTCGGCCCAGGCGCTGAACGGCATATTGGCCGACAAGCGGTTGTTGGCCTCGATGCGGCAGACGATGGCCAATTCCGAGATGGCGAGCCGGCAGGCGGCGAACTTGATGGCCGATTTTCGCAGGATTGCGGCGGAGAACCGTGTTGAGCTGAATACGGCGCTGAATAACGCTTCAGCCGCCAGTGAGGATTTCGCCGCCCTGGCCGAGAAAATGCGCGGAATTATGGACCGCGGCGGCGCGCAGGACGTGGAGGCAATGTTGGAGAGCGGTAAGACGGCCGCGGCCAACCTGCAGCAGGCGTCTGAAAAGCTCAAACAACTGGCTTCGGACGAACAACTCACCGGCGACCTGAAGGCGACGATGGCAAATCTGCGCAAGGCGAGCGAAAACGCCGAGGCGCTTACCGAAAGACTCAGCCGCGTGCTGGGAAGGCGAGATCGCGGCGAGAGGAAGCCCATCCGCGGCGAGGGTTCGAGCCTGGACTTCTTCGCGAACCTTGGCTCTAACCGCTACCGCGTGGACTATAACCTGACGATACCGAACGGAGCCGACCGTTTCTACCGGCTCGGATTGTTCGGGATCGGGGATGCCACCAAGGTGAACGTTCAACTGGGGCAGACGTTTGACGCGGACACCGCGCTGCGCTACGGTCTGTACGCTTCGAAGCTGGGAGTCGGCTACGACAGGTATTTCGGCAAGACCAGCCTCCACGCCGACCTGTTTGGCCTCAACGATACGAAATTGGAACTGAAAGGACGATATGACCTGAGAGATGACCTCGGCGTCTGGTTAGGGTTTGACGATCTGCTCGACGAAAGAGGGCTTCTTCTGGGCGTTCAGTATAGAAAATGAAGAGGAGAGATGAATGAAAGCCATCCTGATTCGCGACGTAAAAGATTTGGGCGGAGCCGGCGACGTAGTCAGCGTCGCTGACGGCTACGCGCGAAACTTTCTGATTCCGAGGAGACTCGCCATCGAGGCGACTGCCGGCAGTCTGAAGGCATTGGACCGCCAGCGCTCTATGGAGGGCAACAAAAGCGAAAAGCAACTTGACAATGCGCAGCAGATAGCTGCCCGGCTGGGAGAGATCAGCGTTACCATTGTCGGCAAGACGGGGGAGGGGACGAGGCTGTATGGCTCGGTCACCGGACAGGACATAGCGGACGCGCTGAAGGCGCAGCACGGGATTGAAGTGGACAAGCGCAAGATAGACGTTATCGAGCCGATCAAATCGCTCGGCTCGTACACCGTGCCCATCCGGCTCGCGCGGACGGTAACCGCTGACCTGAAAATCGAAGTCACATCCGAAAACGCGCCTGCGCCTAAGTCCGCGGAGAAGCCCAAGAAGGAACCGGTTGCCAAGAAACCACGGGCGAAGAAGCCCGTCCAGGAGGAGACAGCCGCTGAGCCGGTCGCTGAAGAGACGGCTGAGCCCGAAGCCGTCGCGACGGAAGAAGTCGCAGCGGAAGCCGTAGAACCGGCCCAGGAAGCGGAGCAAACGGAGGAATCCGAACAAACCGAACAACCGAAAGGGTAATCTGACGTGATGCAGGATCCGGTAACGCGAACGACCCCGATGGATCGGGGTGGTCTGGACCGGGTTCCGCCCCAGAACATCGAGGCGGAGCAATCGACCCTTGGTTCCATGATGCTGGACCGGGCCGCCATAGAGAAAGCCGGCGAGATACTGCGACAGGAAGACTTCTATCGCACGGCGCACCAGGTGATCTATGACGCCCTTTGGAGTCTGGCTGAACGGGACGAAGCAGTCGATCTCATCACAATTCAGGAGGAGATGCGCAGGCGAGGCAAGCTGGAAGCCGTCGGCGGGACCGAATACCTGATGGCTCTGCTCGACAGCGTGCCCACGGCGGCAAATGTCGAGTACTACGCGAAGATAGTCGAGGAGAAGTCTATCCGCCGCCGGCTCATCGAAGCCGCCACCGAGGTTATCGGCTACGCTCACAGCCAGGATGAGGACATCGACGCCCTCGCCGACAGGGCGGAACAGATAGTTTTCGCGGTCGCGCAGCGGCGGCTCGGGCGCAGCTTCAGCCCACTAGCTACTCTCGTCTCCGAGGCATGGGACACCATAGAGCGACGCTACCAGGAAGGCAAAGCCATCTCCGGTCTGGAGACGGGCTTCGAGGCGCTCGATTACATGACCTCCGGATTGCAGCCTTCGGACCTCGTGATAATCGCCGGGCGCCCGTCTATGGGAAAGACCGCGTTGGCGCTCAACATCGCCACGCATGCAGCCATTCGGAAGAAGATGCCGGTGGCGATATTCAGCGTCGAAATGTCATCGGAGCAGCTCGCGCTCAGGATGCTCTGCTCTCAAGCCCACATGGACTCTCACCGTCTGCGTTCAGGGCGGATACACGACACCGAGTGGAAACCGCTCGGCGAGGCAACCGAGATCCTGTCACAGGCCCCCATATTCATAGACGATTCCTCGGACATCACCCCAATGGCCATGCGCGCCAAATGCCGCCGCCTGCGGGCAGAGCACGGTCTCGGCATGGTCGTCGTGGACTACCTCCAGTTGGTGCGCTGGCACAGGACCATAGAAAACCGCGTACAGGAGATCTCCGAAATAGCCCGTTCCCTGAAGGGTCTGGCTAGAGAGTTGAAAGTTCCCGTGGTTGTCGGTTCACAGTTGAGCCGGGCGGTCGAGCGTAGAGAGGAACACCGTCCAATGCTCTCGGACCTTCGCGAAAGCGGTTCAATCGAGGCGGAGGCCGACGTGGTAGCGATGATTTACAGAGAAAGCTATTACAAACACAAGGAAGGCCGCGAGCAGGGAGAAACCGTGGATGACGATATTCACGCAGTGGACGAGGCGGAGATCATCATAGCAAAGCAGCGAAACGGCCCCACGGGGACGGTAAGGCTTGCGTTCCTTCCGCAATACGCCTGCTTCCAGAACCTGGAGAGAGATAGAACGGAGTGATGGATTTGCCCGAACGTTTGAAGGTCCTGGTCGTCGGCGGAGGCGGACGGGAACACGCTCTGGCTTGGAAGATCGCTCAGAGCCCTCTTGTCGAGAAACTCTACTGCGCTCCCGGAAATCCCGGAATGGCAACAGTGGCCGAACGTGTCGATATCAAAGCGACGGACCTCAAGGCGCTGGCGGATTTCGCGGAGGCGAACGATATCGGACTGACGGTGGTCGGTCCTGAGTCGCCGCTCATAGCTGGAATCGTTGATGAGTTCGAATCGCGAGGGTTAAGGATCTTCGGTCCGTGCAAAGCCGCGGCGGCCCTGGAAGGAAGCAAGGCGTTTACCAAGGACCTTCTGCGCGAAAACAATATCCCCACGGCCGCTTACGAGACTTTTTCGGAGTACGGACCGGCGTCGTCGTTCGTGAAAGACCACTTCTCATTTTCGGTCGAACCCGTGGTTGTGAAGGCCGATGGCGAGGCGGCCGGAAAGGGCGTTTACATTTGCCAGGAGGCGGCGGAGGCTGATGAGGCCCTGCGCGCGGTGATGGTCGACCGTGTTTTCGGCGAGTCCGGAAATAAGGCCGTCGTAGAGGAGTTTCTGACCGGCCAGGAAGCCACGATAATGGGCCTGGTCGATGGCGGGACGCTTGCCACGCTGATCCCTGTCCAGGACTATAAGCGCGTTTTCGATAACGACGAGGGGCCGAATACCGGCAGTATGGGGTGCTACGCCCCCGTGCCGGTCGTTACCGAGGACGTGCGCGATTTCGTCGCGGAAAAGATAATGGTCCCGACGATGGCCGCGCTCAAACGCAAAGGAATCGTGTTCAAAGGTATGCTGTACGCCGGGGTCATTCTTACTGACAGCGGTCCGAAGCTGCTGGAGTATAACGTTCGGTTTGGCGACCCCGAGACGCAGGTCGTGCTTCCGCTCATGGAAAGCGATCTGGTCGAGACGATGCTGGCCGTGGTGGAAGGCAGACTCGACGAGATCGAGATTCGATGGTACAATAAGAAGGCTGTTTGCGTCGTGATTGCTTCTGGTGGTTACCCCGGGGACTACGAGACCGGCATGCCCATCGACGGGCTGCCCGACGCCGAGTCAGCCGGGGCAATTGTTTTTCATGCCGGGACGAAAACCGACAATGGGAAAATCGTGACCGGCGGCGGGCGCGTGTTGGGTGTCACTGCTCTTGGCTCGGATTATCGGGAGGCAATCGCCAAAGCCTACGTGGCCGCGGACAGGATTCACTTCGACAAGATGCACATGAGGCGCGATATAGGAAGGCGGCTGTTGTGAGCGGACGGGTCGGCGTGTTGATGGGAAGCTCCTCGGACTCGGAGATAATGCAGGGAGCGGTAGACGTTCTCACTGAGTTTGGTGTAGAGACGGAGGTCCACGTCATATCCGCGCACAGAACGCCGGAGCGCGCTTTCGAATACGCGAAAGGCGCCGTGGCCAACGGGCTGGACGTAATAATCGCCGGCGCCGGCGGCGCGGCCCATCTTCCGGGCGTAATAGCCGCGCTCACGCCGCTTCCCGTGATAGGCGTCCCGGTCAAATCGGCGGCCCTCAACGGTTTGGATTCCCTTCTCTCAATCGTGCAAATGCCCTCCGGCGTCCCCGTGGCCACCGTTGGTATAAACGGGGCGAAGAACGCGGGGATTCTGGCCGCGGAGATCATCGGCGTCAGGGACGGCGACCTTCGCCGGAAAGTAGAGGAGTATAAGAGAAAACTCGCTGATCAAGTCGGAGGCAAGTGATCGGCTAGTTGCCTAGATGAACCTCACCCAACCCTCTCCTATGAGGAGAGGGAGTCAGTCCCCCCTCCTTCTAGGAGGGGGTTAGGGGGAGGTCACGGCGTTACAGACAACGCGTACAAGACCAAATCTGTTGGAGCGGTAGATGATCGATAGGTACAGCTTGCCGAAGATGAAGGCTATCTGGGACGAGCAGAACAAGTTTCAGTCCTGGTTGGATGTGGAGATTGCGGTTTGCGAGGCGCAGGAGCGGTTCGGCAACATCCCCAAAGGCACATCCGAGAAGGTCAGAGCCGGAGCCAAGTTCAACTTGAAGCGGATTGAAGAGATCGAGCAGGAAACGGCCCACGATCTCATTGCTTTTGTCAAATGCGTGACTGAGAACCTCGGCGACGAGGGCAAGTACGTCCACTATGGTGTAACCAGCTACGATATCGAGGATACCGCCACCGCGCTGCGTCTGCGCCAGGCGGCGGATGTCATCATAGAGGACCTGAATGGCCTGCTCGCCGCGATTAGGAAGCTCGCGATAGCCCACAAGATGACCCCGATGATCGGACGCACCCACGGGGTGCACGCCGAGCCGATCACGTTCGGTTTCAAGATGGCGGTGTGGTATTCCGAAGTGCAGCGCGATCTCGAACGGATGAAAGCCGCGCGCGAGGCGATCAGCTACGGCAAGATTTCCGGCGCCGTTGGAGTTTTCGGCAACATCACTCCCGAGGCCGAGGAGTTCGTTTGCGAAAAGCTGGGCCTTGCGGCTGCGCCGGTCTCGACGCAAATCATCCAGCGCGACAGGCACGCGCAGTTCATCACGACGCTTGCGATCATCGCTTCAAGCTGCGAGAACTTCGCGACCGAGATGCGGAACCTTCAGCGCACGGAGATACTCGAAGTGCAGGAGATGTTTCTGCCCGGCCAGCGCGGGTCTTCGGCGATGCCGCACAAACGCAACCCGTGGCGGTTCGAGAGCATTTGCGGCCTTGCGAGGGTGGTCCGGTCGAACGCTCAGCCCGCGATGGAGAACATCGTCTCCTGGCACGAGCGCGATCTCACGAACTCGGCAGCCGAACGAATCATCGTTCCGGACAGTTGCCTTGCGGTCGATTTCATGCTCCAATCGCTGACGAAGCTGCTGGACAGGCTGGAAGTCAACACGGAGAACATGAAGCGCAACCTCGAAATGATGGGCCAATTGGTCTTCTCCGAGCACGTCCTCCTGGCGCTGATCCAGAAAGGCATGACCCGCGAGGAGGCCTACATAGTCTGCCAGCGTACCGCTGCAGGATGCTGGGATTGGAACTTTCCGTTTCGCCAGGCCCTCGAGCAGGATCCGGACGTCCAGCGACTGCTGAGCAAGCAGGATTTGGACGATTGTTTCGACCTGGATCACCATCTGCGGAATATGGATAAGATATTTGAAAGATTAGGGCTGAACTTGGCCGAGGGATTCCCCGAGAAAAGGCGCCGATTAGGCGATATAGTAAAATGGGCGCGTATACTGGAAGCGACACCGTATGCGAGGGAAATTCTAACACAAATACTGAATAATTTAGGGCTGAAAGAGGCTGAGTCTCAGCTCGCCAGCTTCACCGACGACCAAGTGACCTCCGCTTGGCGCGTCGTAGCAGATGCTGTGGCAGACACCGAGATTGAACAACAAGAGCGGACAGGTAACAATCAGACCGCGGATCCTGCTGCGGTGACAAAGGAACGGTAATGGCAAAAGTAAAGGTATACGTTACACTCAAACCAACTCTTCTCGATGCCCAGGGCCGCGTAGTCCAAAACGCGCTGAACAACCTGGGCTACGAGGAAGTCGACGGCGTCCGCATGGGCAAGTACATCGAGATCGAGCTTAAGGACAACGGCCACAGCGTGCAAGAGCGAGTAGACGAAATGTGCCGGAAGCTCTTGGCGAATCCGGTGATAGAGAATTACCGATTTGAGGTGAGCGATTAGGCGCTTGAGGTAACCTGTGATGTCGGGCGAGCGAAGGCGGCGCAAGAAGGCCAAGTCATGGATTGAAGAGGCCACGGAGGTCCGGGAAAAGATTCTTGCCGACAGAGGCGGCGTTCTGCTGCCGGATAGCACAGATTTCATACGCGCTTGCCGCGAAGGCGTCTGCGCCGTGTGCGGTCGTGATATTGTTGATGTGATCCTGGAAAAGGAAAACCGAACGAAGCCGACCAGTGTGGATTTCATACGTGCTTCGCGAGACGGACTGTGTCCGGATCATGGAGGACTTGGGTAAGGGCGTATGCTGGTTGTCGGCAGTGCTTCATAAGGGAAAAGATACATGAAATTCGGCGTTATACAATTTCCTGGTTCCAACTGCGATTCGGACACGTACTACGCGGTGCGCGACGTTCTTCGCCAGCCGGTCGAGTACATCTGGCATCAGGATACTGATTTGAGGAAGTTCGACTGTATCCTCGTGCCCGGCGGTTTCTCCTACGGAGACTATCTTCGCACGGGCGCGGTCGCCAGGTTCAGCCCGGTTATGGGCGCGCTGGAGGGGTTCGCGGACAGAGGCGGCCTGGTCCTTGGCATCTGCAACGGGTTCCAGATACTCTGCGAGGCCCATTTGCTGCCGGGCGCTCTGACGGCGAACGTGGGCCTCAAGTTCATCTGCCGGCACGTGAACCTGAGGGTCGAGCACAACCGCTCGGCTTTCGCGAACGAGTGCCGCGAGGGGCAAGTTCTGCGTATACCAATCGCCCACGGGGAAGGCAACTACTACTGCGACCCCGAAACGCTGGCGCGACTGGAGGCCAACGGGCAGATTCTCTTCCGCTACTGCGATGAGCAGGGCAGTCTGACTGACGAAGCCAATCCGAACGGCTCGCTCGCCAATATCGCCGGGATTGTCAACGAACGCGGTAATGTGGCGGGAATGATGCCCCACCCGGAGCGCGCTTCTGAGTCGGTTCTGGGAAGCGAGGACGGTCAATTCGTATTGAAGTCGCTGGTTTCGGCTCTAGTTAAGGCTTAGGAATATACTTTGGTGTAATGAGAAGCGTCTCCCCCTCATCCCAACCTTCTCCCCCCAGGGGGAGAAGGGGTTCCCTCTCCCTATGAGGGAGAGGGATAGGGTGAGGGTGGAACGTAACGCATACAGATAACTGTTCAGAAAGAACACAAAACGTGAGCATTATAGAAAAGACAGCCATCGACGTTAGAGGGACCATTCACGATACCGCGCCCATCGATCCGGAAATCTACCGCGAAATGGGTATGAACGACGCCGAGTATCGTGAGGTCGTTAAGGTTCTGGGGCGGCACCCGACGTACACCGAGGTCGGAATGTACGCGGTGATGTGGTCGGAGCACTGCGGCTACAAGTATTCCAGGCCGGTCTTGCGGCTTTTCAAGAAATACCGCGAGGCGCTGGACGGCGCGGGCCTGGAAAACGCGGGCATCATCGACATCGGCGGCGGACTTGGCATTGTGATGAAGATGGAGAGCCACAACCATCCGTCGGCGGTCGAGCCGTTTCAGGGCGCGGCCACGGGAGTCGGCGGTATTTTGCGCGACATATTCACGATGGGCGCGCGGCCAATTGCTTCGCTGAACTCCCTTCGTTTTGGCAGCCTCGACGATCCTCACGTGCGGTATTTGTTCGAACATGTCGTCGCGGGCATCGGCTTCTACGGCAACTGCGTCGGCGTGCCCACGGTCGGCGGGGAGGTCTATTTTGAAGACTGCTACGCGGGCAATCCGCTCGTGAACGCGATGTCGGTGGGACTCTTAAAGACCGAAGACGTTGCGTACGCTCGGGCGGACGGGGTTGGCAACCCCGTAATGCTCGTTGGCTCGGGAACGGGCCGCGATGGGATTCACGGGGCGACTTTCGCATCGGTCGAGCTGGGGCCGGAGTCCGAATCGAGACGGCCGAACGTGCAAATGGGCGATCCGTTCCAGGAGAAGCTCCTGATAGAGGCCACGCTGGAGGCGCTCGCCACGGGTCATATCGTCGGCATTCAGGATATGGGCGCGGCGGGCATAACCTGCTCGACTTGCGAAACGGCGGCCAAGGCCGGTTCCGGTATGGAGATCGACGTGCTGAAAGTCCCCAAGCGCGAGGCCGATATGACGCCTTACGAGGTGATGCTCTCCGAATCGCAGGAGAGGATGCTTTGCATCATCGAGAAGGGCCGCGAGGAAAAGGTCGCCGCGGTCTTCAGGAAGTGGAGCCTCAACGCGGTAGTGATCGGGCGCGTAACCGACGATGGATTTGTCCACGTGTTCGAAGGTGAGAACCTGGTCGCGCGCATACCCGCGAAGTCGCTCGCGGATGAATGCCCGACTTACGCGCTGGAAACCGAGGAGCCGGAGTACGTTCGGGCGGCGCATTCGGTCGATCTTTCCGCTCTTCCCGAACCCGCGGACTATGAAGAAGTCCTGTTGAAGCTATTGGCGTCCCCCTCGATTGCGAGCAAAGAGTGGGTCTACGATCAATACGACCACATGGTCCAGACGAATACGTCGGTCTTGCCGGGCTCCGACGCGGCGGTCCTGCGGATTCGCGGCACAAAGAAGGCCATAGCCATCACGACAGACTGCAATGGCCGGTATTGCTATCTCGATCCGTTCGTGGGAGCGCAGATCGCCGTCGCCGAGGCTGCGCGCAATCTGGTATGCAGTGGAGCCAGGCCGATGGGCGTGACCGACTGTCTGAACTTCGCCAACCCGGAAAAGCCCCAGGCGTTCTGGCAGTTCAGGCGCGCAGTCGAGGGAATGGCCGAAGCGTGCGAGTTCTTCAATACCCCGGTTGTCAGCGGCAACGTGAGCTTTTACAACGAGACGCCCCAGACGGCGATCTACCCGACACCGGTCGTGGGTATGCTTGGCTTGATAGACGATTGCGATCGGAGATGCGAGCAGGGATTCAAGGCGGAGGGAGACATAGTAGCCGTTCTCAGCGGAGGGCCGTTGAGCGGAGGCGCGGCGTCCCTGGGCGGGAGTGAGTACCTGCGAGCGGTCCACGGGATGGTCGCCGGCGCTCCTCCGCGATTGGATATGGCGGCTGAAAAGCGACTTCAGGATTGTGTTCTGGGGGCGATCGGAGCAGGGCTTCTGGCCTCGGCGCACGACTGCTCGGAAGGCGGTCTTGCCGTGGCAATCGCCGAGAGCTGCATCGCAGGTGGGACAGGCGCGGAAGTGGAGCTGATGGCGCCTGGTCCTTACAGCGCGACGCTGTTTGGCGAAGCGCAGTCCCGTATCATAGTATCCGCGCCTGTGGAGAATGTCGATCAGTTGAGAAAACTGGCCGCGGAGCATAACATAACTTTCACGGCTATTGGCAACGTCGGCGGATCGAAACTGCGAATCGGCCTGAACGGCGCCAAACTTATTGACAGCGACCTGGAGACGATTGCCAGGGCCTGGCGGGGGGCTATTCCCGCGTACATGGTGGGATAAGTGACTGATCTGGAAGAGTACCGGCACGAGCTTCAGGAAGAATGCGGTGTTTTTGGCGTGTATGCGCCCGGCGAGGATGTGTCCAGGGTGGCTTTCTTCGGCATCTTCTCGCTGCAGCACCGTGGGCAGGAAAGCGCCGGTATAGCCGTTACCGATGGAAAACAGATCAACATACACAAGCAGATGGGCCTCGTGACGCAGGTCTTCCAGGAAGACGTTCTCGCGTCATTAAAAGGCGACATCGCCATCGGTCACACACGTTATTCCACGACGGGTTCGAGCGTCCTGCGAAACGTTCAACCGATGCTGAGCACCGGGAAAGTCGGCGATTTCGCGCTCGCGCATAACGGCGATCTGGTAAACGCGGCGGAGCTGCGGGCCGACCTGATGGACCGCGGAGTCGAGTTCAGCACCACCAACGACAGCGAAGTTATCGCAAAGCTGATCGCCAATTCCCGCGCCCACACAATCGAAGAGGCCATTATTGAGACAATGGGCCTGATCCGCGGAGCCTATTCCGTGCTCGTCATGACGGAACATAAGTTGATGGGCTTCCGCGATCCTAACGGCATACGCCCGTTGTGCATCGGCAAGCTGAACGACGGCCACATGGTTATGGCCTCCGAGACTTGCGCAATAGCGACCGTCGGCGCGGATTTCGTCCGTGAAGTCGAACCGGGCGAGCTCGTCGTGATAGACGAAAACGGGCTGCGCGAGATACAGGCGCTGCCGGTAGCTCGGCGCGCGATATGCATCTTCGAGTTCATCTACTTCGCGCGCCCGGACAGCACGATTTACGCGAAGAACATACACGCCGCGCGCCGCCGCATGGGGCACGAGTTGGCGAAAGAGCACTCGGCCCCAAACACGCACATGGTATTCCCGATTCCCGACACCGGCACGCCCGCGGCCATAGGTTTCGCGCAGGCGTCCAGGACTCCTTACGCGGAGGGGGTTATCAAGAACCGTTACATACACCGCACGTTCATCCAACCGGACCAGCGCATGCGCGAGATGGGTGTCAGAATGAAGCTGTCGCCGCTCAAGGAGAACCTGGCCGGGAAGCGTGTCGTAATGGTAGAGGACAGTATCGTCCGTGGCACGACGACTCGCGGGACGGTCCGCATGCTGAAGGAGGCCGGAGCGGCGGAGGTGCACGTGCGCATCAGCTCGCCACCCTATAAGTTCCCATGCTTCTTCGGCATCGACACGGCGAACCAGAATGAGCTCATCGCGGCGAAGCACACGGTTGAGGAGATTCGGCAGCATATCGGCGCGGACAGCCTGGGGTATCTGAGTCTGAAAGGACTTGTAAACGCCATCGGCCTGCGGAAGGAGAACTTTTGCACCGCCTGCCTGGACGGCAAGTATCCGATCGATATTCCGCGGGAGGCCCGGCTCAGCAAGTTCATATTCGAGATGCTGACCAAGGAAGAAAAGCTGCCGGATTCATAAAGAACAGCAACCCCGTCGATCGCACGCGATATGCCATCGCGCGCGAAACAGAATCGCGGGATTTGAAATCCTTGGGATTCTATTTCGGGCGTCATTACAAATAACGCCCGGTCGTGTGACAACTATCAACTAGCGACTAACAACTAACCCGGATTATTCGTGAACAACGCCTGGGGGTCGTCATTCTGAACGCAGTGAAGAATCTTCTATCGCATAAGCGCCAGGTTCGGCTTCGCAGTTGGACGTTGCAGCTATCCGGGAGAAGATCCTTCGCAAGCTCAGGATGACATCCGCGGGGCGTCCGCAAAACAAGCGTTCCGTGAATAAATCGGG
>JAUSGG010000089.1 GCA_030649165.1 Armatimonadota bacterium | reverse complement strand
CTCGATACGCCGCCGGAGCGGCTACTCGGGAACGCGGAGTTATACTTTTCCAGCACGAAAACAACAAGTCCGTGTCCCCGAGTAGGTCCTCTGGGACCGTATCGAGGGGCGGTACAACTCGGTATTCGTGAATAATGCGGGCTAGTCGGCGCAGGCCGACTTTGCGTAGTCGTAGTCGTGGTTTCAACCGCCGGGGCTCGTCTCGGCATGGAACGCTTGCCTGCTTCCCGTCGTCTTAATCAACGCGGAGAAACGTGGACCGGAGGCCTGTATGATATCTTCACGCTCAGCGCTCACTCTGGCCGCGCTTGCGCTCACCTTGCCGGCGAGCGCGTCTCGCACATACAACCAGGACAAGCTCCTGGCGCTTGCCCGCGAGGCCGTCAAAGCTGAAGTCGAAGCAAAGGCTCCACCCGCAATCAGAAGCAAATCCCCGGCGCGTCCGGTGTTCGTCACTATCGAGATAAAAGGCCGCGTTGTGGGGTGCCGGGGCTCGCTCGATGTGCGAAGCCGCTCTCTCGAAGAGGAAGTCGTCCTTGCGGCTCGCGCCGCCGCCTCCCACGACCCGCGCTATCGCCCGCTCACCCGCAATGACCTCAAGGATTTCCACGTCACAATCACAATCGTGGAACGGACGGAGCCAATTGGGGATGTAAGCTCGCTTGCGCCCGCGGACGGCTTGGTTTTGAAGGCCGGCGGGCGAGCCGGCATCGTACGGAAGGAAAAGACCCAAAGGTCCGGCTCAAGTGGGCTTACAAGAAAGCGGGCATCTCTGAGGGATCCCCGTGTCAACTCTACCGCCTCAGGGCAGAAAGGTTCAGAGGATGAAAAGCTGCAATCGCTGGTTGACTGCATTTGTCCTGCTCTTAACGCCGATAGCGGTTTTCGCGGCGCGGCAGGCGCCTAAGACTGAAGTTTCGATCTGGGTCGCGCGCGACGTCGCGCCGGGTCCAAAGATCAGGATCAACCTGAACACGCGCAATGTCGGTCTTGTGCATATCACAGCGCGCCGAGTCCGGGATGTGCGATTGCTCATCGGGCGAGGGAAGCCCATGAAGCCTTCGGGCGGTGAAGTCGTGAAGCAGTGGGGTGTTTCGATGATCGCCAAGGGGGAGCGTCCCAGTCGCTATCAGGAAGACATGTACCGCGGCAAACAAACCAACCTTCCGCCTCTGGCGCCGGGAATCTACGTTCTCACCGCCTCAGGCGGCGACAGGGAAGCCTGGGCCGTGGTCAACGTCACCAACCTGTCCGTCGTGGTAAAGCGTTCTCAGAAGCGCGTCCTCACCTGGGTTACCGACGCAAAGACCGGCCGGCCGATACGCGGCGCGGAAGTGACGCTTTACGAGAACAGCGGAAAGCAGGTCAAGAGCGGTGAGACCGGTCCGGACGGTGTGTTCATACTCCAAACACCTCCACGAGAGAACCAGACGATTATCGTCACCCGCGGGAGAGACCTTGCGGCGGTCCCCTGCGGCGCCACAAACACGGACGGCCAACTCGTGGTCCACTTTCAGACCGACCGTCCTATCTACCGACCCGGCCAGACCGTGATGTTCAAGGCAATACTCAGGCATACCAAGGGGAGGGGCTATGTGCCCCTTGCCAACAAGACGTGCAGCGTGCAGGCGCGAGACTCCAAAGACAATGCTTTCTACGATAAGAAGCTTACGACCAACGCCATAGGCTCCCTCTCCGGCGAGGTCCGGCTCGCGTCGGAAGGATCTCTCGGGAGCTACAGCATCGTGGTTGCGGTGGGCGAAGTGGAAGCCTACCACTCTTTTGACGTGGCGGAATACCGTAAGCCGGAGTTCAAGGTGGACGTTAGTCCCGGCGCCAAACGATACCTTGCGGGCCAGGAGATCGTCTTCAACGTCGCGGCGAGCTACTACTTCGGCGCGCCGCTGCCGCAGGCGCAGGTCCATTACCAGGTCAGACGCGCAAACAACTTCTACTACGGAAGCCGCGACGAGACAGGAGATTGGTATGCCGACTGGAGCGGCAATATGGACGAGTCCGACGTGTACCGTTCCGATCAGTTCATCGCGGAGGGAACAGTCTACACCGACAAGGACGGAAAGGTCTCCATTCCCATTAAGACGGACAAGGCTGCGCCCGACTCGATTTATCGCATAAAGTGCACGACGACAGACACGTCGCGCCGCCAGGTGGAGGCGTCTGCGGGCGCGCCCGCGTACTCGGCCGAAATCCGGTTGGGGATCAGTACGGATGTCCTCGTCGCGCCGCTAGGCTCCCTCATCCCGATTCAGCTTCGGGCGGTCGATTTGGACGGCAAGCCGGCAGCCGCGAAAGTTACGGTTGCGGTGGGAAAACTGGTGTGGGACGAGAAGGAGCATCGCTACAAGCGTGAAGAGCTCACCAGGACGCGGGTGACAATCCCCGCGAGCGGCAAAGCGGCGGCCAGGGTTCCCGCGAAGGCGGCCGGTAACCTGTCTATACTCGCCACCGCCTTGGACCGCACTGGCCGTAAGGCATCGGCGCAACTGACCGTCTGGACCGCGGGACCTTCGGCGAAGTTCGAGAAGGAAGAGCAAGGCCCCGTCCTTACCCTCAAACCCGACCGGCGGAGTTACGAGCCGGGCCGGACCACCGGCATTTGGGTGAACTCGAACACTCCGCGCCCAGTACTTCTGACCGTGAGCGGGTTGGACATATTCGAATATCTCGTCCTTCCTGCAAACACGAAGAGCTTCCTCTGGAAAGTCAAAACCAGCGTGGAGATGTCCCCCAACGCGTACGCCGAGGCGGAGCAGTGGTCTAAGAGCTATCGAGTATCGGCCAACGCCCTCCTCCCGATACCCGACCGCACCAGGAAACTTACGGTGAGCGTCGAGCCGGACAAGAAAGCCTACCGCCCCGGCGATACCGCTGTTTGGACGGTCCGCACAAAGGCATTGAACGGCAAGCCCATTCCCGCCGAAGCATCCGTTTCGGTCGTGGACGAGTCGATTTACGCCATCAAACCTGATAATACTCGTGACCCCTACGCCCAGTTCTGGGGAATCCGGGAGAACGGTGTAGCAACTAACAGTTCGGCTCCCGAAGAGATGTCCGGCGGCGCATTTCAAGGCGCTCCAGAGACGGGGCGTTCCGCTTTGCTGCCCGCGTTCAGGTCGGCGCTGCCTCCGGGCGCGAAACTTGCAGGCGTACGCCAGAGATTCCTGGATACCGCCTACTGGAATGCCAATCTTATGACCGATATGGACGGCACGGCCACGGTCAGCTTCGATGTCCCCGGCAACCTTACGTCCTGGCGCGGCAAGGCGCTCGCGATCACCGGGGACACCAAAACGGGCAAGGCCCAGACCAACGTCCAGGCTTCCCGTCCCGTAATGCTCCGTCTCGCCGTGCCCAGGCAGATGGTCCAGGGCGACACGCTGCGGCTCATCGGCACGATCAACAACCGTGCCGATCGTGCCCACGAGTTCCACGTGGAGCTTGCAGCGGAGGGACTGACGATCGAGGGGTCGCCTGCCCGGAAGGTCAACGTTCCGGCTAAGGGAGAGGCGACGGTCGAATGGACGATCGGCGCGCCGACGCTTCCCGAGTCCGGCGAAGCGTCGATCACCGGCGCGCTTTTCGCCACTGACGTTCCCGCCGGGAGCGTTGAGGAAATGTCCGACGCGCTCAAGGTGAACCTGCGCATCGCTCCAAAAGGGATCGAGCGCAGGATTCTCGTAGGCGGAGCGCTGCAAAACGAGAAGACCGTGACGCTCGACCTTCCCGAAGACCGCATCGAACCGGCGAGCAGGGTCACCATAACCGTCCGCGCCGGGCTGAAACAGGTCGCGGACGACCTGGCGCGCGAGGTCCTGGATTCAGGCCGCTACTCCACATCGGCCGCCGCCGACCAACTGCTGGCGGCGTGCGTAGTTGGGGCCGCCAATGCGTCGGAAGACGTTCGCGAATCGTTGGCGCTTCTCTCCCGCTACCAGCAGGGATCGGGCGCATGGGGCTGGTGGGAAACCGACGCGTGGGATCCCGTGACCACGGCGCGAGTCCTCACCGCTCTTGCCCGCGCGCGGGCCGCGAGGATCACCGTTCCCGACGATCTACTCGCGCGAGGTATAAGTGGCGCGGATTTGCTATACGGCCAAACGAACCTTTGGGAGCACAAAGCGCTTCTTGCGTCAGCCATTACCCTTGCGGAGTTTGCGGTGTCGCCGTCGGGCATCGCTGAAGGCGTCTATATTCGGCGCGACCGGCTGCTGGACGAAGTTCACAGGCGCGGCGCCGACCTTTCCCCCTACGCCCGAATGGCCCTCGCGGAGGCGTATGCGAAAGCCTCGAAGATGGATTGGGCGAAAGAGGCTATCCAGTCTGTTCTAAAGGATGCGGTCGACGGTCCCGACACAGCTTACCTGCCCGTAGGCGACAAGCCCGGCTGGTCCGCCACCACGGTGGAGGCGACCGCCCGCGCGTTGACCGTGCTCGCCGCGACCTCTCAGGGCGACGAGCTTCAGGCGAAACTCGCCGAATGGCTGGCGAGGCCCGACGACTACACCTGGCTTTCCAACGACGAGCAGGCAGAGGCCGCTTTTGCCCTTGCCGCGTATCTGAAGAAGCATCCACAGCCGGCGCAGCCGGGCAAGCCGGAGATTAAGGTAAACGGCGCCGCGGTCGAATATGAGGAAGAGAGCGGCAAGCCCGTTCGCGCATCGGTTCCGCGAAGTCTGCTGAAGAGTGGGGCAAACACGATCTCGCTCACCAGGACCGGCGGTGGCAGCGTTTTCTTCTCTGTCGAGGCCCGCGTGCACAGGCCCGCGGAGCAGGAGTCCAGCATTGGAATGCGTCTTCTGCGGAGATACGAGTCCCAAAACGACGCCGGAGTGTGGCAGGAACTCGCAGGTTCGCTCAAGCCCTCGTCGCCGGTCCGATGCACCGTGCTCGTCTGGCCCGACGACAAACCCGACGGTATCCGGGTTGTCGAACCGATACCGGCCGGCTTCGAGTTCGTCGATTCCGACCGTAACGGGGCCTGGGCGCGCGAAGAGGTGCGCGACGCCGCTGTTATCCACTATATGCGGTCCTTCGGAGAGCCAATCTACTTCCGCTATTATCTCCGGGCCGAATCGGAAGGGGTGGTTACAGCCCTTCCGGCTTCCGCCGAGATCATCCGCCGTCCGGCGGTCAGCGGTAACACTGCGACCTCGACAGTCCAAGTGAAGAAGTAACCTGATGCGCTGGGGAAGATTAAGCTATCAGCTTTCAGTCGTCAGCAAACCAGGAGCCCTATCGTGATGCGGGAACGGACTTGTGGAACCAACCGCGGACTTTGCGATCCTTTTCCTATCCCTCCAGGTACCTTACCTGGAGGGCGTCTGGGAGAGAATAGTCGGCAGGCCGACTTTGTGTAGTCGTAGCCGTGGTTTCAACCGCCTGGCCAAGGGCTGCCGAAGGAGACAGCCGCTAACCGCTAACCGGTCTGGGCTGGTCAACCAGCCCTCTCAATTCTCAACCAGTTTCACTCAGTTTTGCGGCGGTTTCGCGCGTTTTCACACCTTTGTACACGGGTTTCGGTGCGGTTTAGGTACGATTACCATGCTGAATCGTGCGAAAATAGAACTGTTTCAAAGCAGTTTCGTGCGGAAAAACGCAAAATCAGGAGAAAACGGCCCACCGCGCCTCGGATGACCAAAATGTTAACACGCTCACCAACCACCAACTCACGTACCCTACCCCTCCAGGCGCCTTGTACCCTATCCCTCCACGTACCTTGTACCCTATCCCTCCAGGTACCTTACCTGGAGGGCGTCTGGGCGAGACTAGTCGGCGCAGGCCGACTTTGCGTAGTCACAGCCGTGGTTTTAACCGCCGGGCTGCTGGCCGCCGGGGTCCCGCCCGCGGCCGGCGCGCCTTTACCCGGCGACACCCTGAAGCCCTTCTCTCTCACGTCGCTCGATGGCCCAACCCGCCGCTGGATCCCGGGCAGGGTGACGGTGATCTCCTTCTGCGCCTTCTGGTGCGACACCTGGAAAGAGCACGGCAAACGCATCGCGCGGGCCGACCGAGCGCTTTCCGGCCTGCCGGTCGATTTTCTCACTGTTTCCATCGATGGCCGGTGGGCCGACGTCGCCCGCGGGAAAATCGGCGGCATCGTGCTCCTCGATGCCGGAAGGACCCTCACCGCCGAGCTTGAGGTGGACCGAATACCGTACACGGTCGTCGTTGAGACCACCGGCAGGGTGACTTTCGCCAGGCATGGAATAATCCGTTCAGCGGATGTTGTCGGCGCCGTCCGCGCGGCTCTCAATGGCGCGGCGGCGTCGGCCGGCCCGATCTACCTCACCTTTGACGACTTTCCGAGCAAGGATAGTGCATTGGACGACGCTCTTCTCGATGCGCTTCGCGCTCAGGGCGTTCAGGCGGCGTTCTTCTGCGTCTGCAACCGTCTCAGCGGTTCCGCGGATATCGTGCGAAGAGCGTCAAGAGAAGGGCATTCACTGCAAATTCATTGCTGGGACCACCAATCCGCGGAGATGAACCTGCCAAAGTGCGCGCGGGCGCTTGAGGCGTTGGGTATAAACCCGCCGATCCTTTATCGTCCGCCTGGCAAATCGGGATGCCGCAGGCTGAACGGCGAGACGCTGCCGGAGACCGTGGTGAACCCTTATGACTTTGCCCGTCCCGGGGAGTCCGAGATCACGCGCCGCGTTTTGCTCGCAATCAAACCCGGAAGCGTCATACTCCTGCACGCTGGGGTTTCTCAAACAGTCGATGCGCTTCCCGAAATCGTCCGCGGGGCACGCGCCGGCGGTTTCTCATTCGATCTGCCGCGGTAAAGACGCTCTTGAGAATGGCTGAAGCAGATAATCGTCACAGGCCTGAATGTGGGATCCCCCCCTTAGCAAAAGTTTGGAAAATCATTCTAATAATACTTGACAATTATCCAGGAGGCGGGATATAATCGCCAAACTAAGAATCAGGGAGGAGGGAAATCTATGACAGAAAGAGGCGCTGTAGGACGCGGCCCCGTGAAGTATACCGACGCTGACGGTAAACTGCAAGCCACTCCGCTGTCAGACATCCGCTTTGACAACGGCCAGCTCAAAGACGTGCCTGAATCGGAGAAGCTGATCGAGCATCTGGTCAAGATTGGCTTGATCGTTCCCTCGGAAGCAGGGCCGCCAAAACCGGCTATGGTGATCCACGCCGTTGATCCTGGACCGGCGGGAGACGGAATTAAGATCACCTTCAGCAAGGTCGACGTCCAGTCTGGCACTTTCGATGCCGTCGTCACAAAGACAGAAACCCATAATGCCTTGAGCATTGAGACCCCACCCTCGTTCATCGATGCGGTCTTGGGAACGGACGCGAATCCACTGGCAAGTCCAGGACTTGTTCACGTCAAAGGTGCGCCTTCGTCGAAGCTCCCGGAGGATGGGTCCTATCCGCTGAAGGGCGGGAACGCCAGCGATGCGTCAAAGGTCGACGTGCCTGAAGCGGGCGATCCAAACGCCATAGCCTTTACGTTGGAGGCCAAGAAGCACGGCCAGTCAGGCAACCACACCACGGCTAAGATTACCGTGGACAGCAACAGCAAGACGTTCAAACTGGAAGTCACCTGGGAGAAAGAGTTCACGACGATCAGCGCTGCCGATATCGTCAGCAAGCTCGATCACCCCGCCTATCTCATCAAAGTAACTGAACCGCCGGGCGGGAAATATGCTCTTCCTCAAGAGGGGGAGACTGTAGTCCTGAGCGGCGGTGAACAGAAGGTCGACGCGAAGCCCGCGTCGGCGACCGTGACGGCCCGGTAGCGCGGGCCGCGCCGGAGCGGGGGCATCCAAGACAAGATTTGAGGAGGAATTATGCCGGTCACACCTACGTATCCGGGAATCTACATCGAAGAACTTCCGCCCGCGACCCACACCATCACCGGGGCGGCTACATCCATCACCGTGTTTGTCGGCTATACCCACCCATTCAAGACCAAGAAGTTTGAGCAAGCAGAGCGCGTGCTCAGTTTCGCCGAATACGAGCAAAAGTTCGGCGGATTGTACAGGAGCGGCCTGTTCGACAACGACGTCGCTTACGCGGTCTATCAGTTTTTCCTGAACGACGGGGCGAACGCGTTTGTCATTGGTCTGAGACCCAAGTATCCCTATGCCAACAAGGGGGAGGAGCTCAAGGATTTCTCGGGGAAACTAGTCACCGATCTCTCGGGAGAGCCACTCACCAAGGACGCCGGCAGCGTTCTGGTCGAGGGAGGAACCAGCGGCGTTGGCGTTCTCTTCACCTCTCTGGAACCTGTAGACTTGCTGCCTATGATCGTAACGGTCAAACAGCCTGACTTATCCGAGCAGACCTATGACATCACCATCACCTACGGCTCACGGGTGGAGACGTATCGCGGCGTCACGCTGACGGACAAAAAGGGCGACCAGAAGGACCCGAACTTCATTGAGACACGCATCAACGACGTGTCCGGGCTGGCAAAGGTCTCACTCAACCCCGGGGCAACCGCTTACCAGCTTTCCGATGGGAAGGTCTCGACGTCAGTCTGGCCAACTCTTGAGAATGAGAATATGTTCGCCCCCGGTGATTTCACGCCCGTCTTCCGTGAACATAGCTCGCTGGATAAGATCGACATCTTCAACCTGCTCGTCCTTCCGGGAATCCACGACTACGGTGTTCTGAGCCAGGGGCTCGCGTTCTGTGAACGAAAGCGCGCCTTCATGATCGTGGACCCGCCGGCGAATGCCTCCGCCGACGGGATGGATGGTCTGCTGGAGATGGAAAAGCTCACAGTGGACATGCCCAAGAGCCCCAACGGCGCGCTGTACTTCCCGTACCTCGAGTCGCAGGACCCTTACACGGGGGATACTATCGAACTCCCACCGAGCGGCTATGTGGCAGGTATCTACGCCCGAACCGACACCAATCGGGGAGTCTGGAAGGCGCCCGCCGGGCTGGAGACGATCGTCAAGAATGCGACCAGGGTGGCGGACCGCGGCCGGATGACCGATATGAGGCAGGGAACCCTCAATCCGAAGGGCGTGAACTGTCTACGGACATTCCCTGGAAAAGGAACCGTGGTCTTCGGCGCCAGGACACTGGTCACGGAAAACGAGGCGTTTAAGCATTGGCGATATGTTCCGGTCCGTCGCATGGCTCTCTTCATCGAGCAGACCCTTTACGACAACCTGAAATGGGTGGTTCACGAGCCAAATGATAAACCGTTGTGGGTCGCTATACGCACGAGCATAGAGTCCTTCATGCTCTCACTGTTCCGACAGCAGGCATTCCAGGGGTCCACACCCAGTCAGGCATTCCAGGTGAAGTGCGACGACCAGACAACCACGCAGCAGGACATCGACAATGGCATCGTTAATATCATCGTCGCGTTCGCGCCGCTGAAACCGGCCGAGTTCGTCATTATCAAGATCGCTCAGCTCGCGGGCCAGGCCCAGTCATAGGAGGAGATCACATGCCCAAGCAGTTCAACGTCAACACTAGTCGTTTCGACCCTTATAAGACATTCCGTTTCCTCGTGTTCCTGGGACAATCCACCACGCCGGTCGCGGGAGTGAGCAAAGTGAACGGCCTGAAGAGGTCGACGGACCCGATCGAGTACAAGCAGGGCGGGGACACGATCATACGCAAGGGAATGGGGCGCACGAAGTACGATCCCATCACGCTCGAACGAGGACTTACACACGACCCCGATTTCGAGGATTGGGCCAACGCGCCGCAGGTATTGGACAAAGGCGCCGCATCATCATCGCTGGCTAGCCTGCGCAGGGAAGTGAGGATAGACCTGCTCAACGAGGCGGGCCAGCCGGTACATCGTTACATAATTCACAATTGTTGGGTGTCCGAGTATCAGGCGATATCCGACCTGGACGCCGGGGCGAACGCAGTTGCCATCGAGCATATCAAGCTGGAGCATGAGGGCTGGGAACACGACCGGTCTCTGCAAGAGCCGAAGGAACTATAGACGCCTATGGCTCGACTGCCGGTCAGCGGACTGGATGTGATCCTGCGGGAGCCTACCGGTGAGGAAGAGACGCTCCTGCTCGATGCCCGCGAGTGCGATTCCGCACTGGCGCTGGCGCTGACCGCGCGTCTGGCGCAGCCTGCCGACGGGGCGGCCTGCGAGTGGGAGTCTGTGTGCGTAACGGACTTCGAGGCCCTGCTGTTGATGGTGCGACGGCACGTCTTTGGCGATCACATTCTCACGGACGTAAGATGTCCGGCTGAAGAGTGCGGCGCCCGGATCGACGTTGACTTTCGCATTACGGATTATCTGGCGCACCACCGGCCCCGCCGGCCACGAGGTGTCGAGCGCTCGGACGAGGCGGGATGGTTTCGATTCCGCGATGCGCCGGTCTCGTTCCGCCTGCCGACACCGTCCGATCAGATTGCGGTCGCCGGCCACCCGCAATCGGACCGGGAGGCGATCCGGCGCTGTGTTCTGCCGGTCCAGCTTTCACCTCGAATGCTGCGCCGGGTGGAGAACGCCCTTGAGGCTCTTGCGCCAAGTCTTTCGCACGAAGCCGTGGGCAAATGTCCGGAGTGCGAGGCGACAGTCAGCGTATATTTCGATGTTCAGCGGTTCACGCTCCAGGAACTGCGCGATCGTGCGAAGTTCTTGTACGAAGAAGTCCATCTGCTGGCGGGGCGCTACCACTGGCCGGAAACGGCGATTCTGGCCCTCCCCGCTAAGCGGCGCGCCGGCTACGCGGAGTTGATACGACAAGAGGGAGGCTCCTGAGATGTCCCGGATATCATACTTTGGCCGGATTGCGGGTCGGAAGCCCGTTGGTTTACAGGTACTGACGCCGCCGCGCCGGTTCGTGCGGACACAGGACCCCCTACCACCGGTCGAGGAATCCGGCCTGCCCGTCGGCAGCGACGCCGGCGCATTGCTACCGAAGGATAGGCAATTTGGCGCGTCCTTGGGCAGGGACGCCGGCGCTGTGCAACCGAAGGATAGGCAATTTGGCGCGTCTTTGGGCAGCGACGCCGGCGCTATGCAACCGAGGGATCGGCAATCTGGCGCATCCTTCGGCAGCGACGCCGGCGCTCTGCTACCGAAGGATCTGAAGCTGACGCCGTCGCCGAAGCCGCCGCGGACGCGAGCGTCGCTCGCGGGCGAGCCGAGCACGAATTCGGAATCCCCATTGTCTCCATTGGACGGCGAAATACCATCCGCGGCCCGACTTCGGAAGAAGCCGGCGGAGACCTCACACAAGGAAGTTAGCCGCGCGGAAAGCCTGAGTCAGCCTGAGACCGTCAATTCCAGCGCAGCTCCCAAGCCAGAGGTATTCCCACCGGATCGACCGGCGGAGCTTGCCGAGGCGCTCCGACTCGAAACGCCGAGGAGAAGGAGGGGGACACCTTCACAGGCGCGCCGTCACCCGATACTGCTTCCTTCTTCGGCGCCGCGTGAGCGCCAGTCCGACAACGTTGCGGCGCCTCCGGCTTCGCATTCCGCGCCCGCGCAAGAGCCGGCAAAGCAGCCCGCGGCCGTACACATCGGTTCTATTGATGTGCAGGTCGTAGAGGCGCCGACACCGAAGCCTCCGGCGCGGCAGCCTGCGAGACCGCGGCCTGCCGGAGCGCTTGCGCGCGGATTTACATCACTCTTTGGACTGAGGCAAGGGTAATGGGCGTCACAATGGATATTGGGCTACTGGATCTGTCTGTTGTGACCGATTACCTCAAAGAGATACTGAGCAAGTATATCGAAGGTCCTCCGTCTCTCGAATCTTGTCCGCTCTGGAAGGGCAAGGATGTGAAACCCTTTGTCACGGCTAATCCGCCCGATATCGGCGATAGCGACAATCCATTCTGGATAAGTCTGTACCTGTTCCATGTTTCCCAGGACAAGTTCCAGCGCAACCCCCTTATAGACCGTGGCTCTCAGACTGCGTCCGGGAAACAGCTTCAGCCGCTCGCGCTGGACCTGTACTACCTCGTGACCGCCCACTGCGACGGAAACTCCATTCTGGAGCAACAGGCCATGAGCACGGTCTTGAAATACTTCCATGATCATCCGACCATCCAGGTCAACAGCCTCGGGCCGCCAAAGGACTTCTTTGTGACGATGGAGATAGAAACCGCGGACGAATTGGGCCGGCTGTGGCAAGCAACCACCAAGCCGCTGAGGCTGTCGGTTGTCTATAAGGTCAGCGTGGTGTTCATGACTCCCGAGCGGCCTCCAGAGGCCGCCAAGAAACCGACGGCATGGACTGTCGAGGCTGGTCCAACCGATTTGTCGTCTGCCGACGCCGTTCAGGTGATCGGCACATTCCGCCGAGTAACCTATACTGGGCCAGACAACAACCCCCGGGCGTATGAGTTGTCTCCGGCGACGGCGACTCCGGACGCGAGTTTCCTCCTATACGGACTCAACCTTGGGGCGCAAGGGAAGTCGGACAATGTGTATCTTCTGCGGCCTGACGGCAGTGAACAGAACGTGACCGCTGAATGGGTGGACGCCCACGCCTCGACGAAAGACAGGTTCAGCTTGACGATTCCGCGGGCGAACGCTCCGAGTCCGGGCGTCTATCAGTTGCTGGCGGGCAATGACCTGCCGAACGGAGATGCGAAAGCGGTGCGATCCAATGCCACGCCGTTCAGCATCGCCGCCCTTGTTGACGCGGCGGGCGGGCCGATTGCTGGGGGCGATCCCATCCGGATCGGCGGATGGGGGTTCGCCGGCGGCAAGGCTGAGGTGTTGCTCGGAACCGTGCCTCTTTCAGAGGGGACCGGCGCCAACGATCCCAGACCCGGCCAGTTCAAGGTGATCGATGATGCCACTATTCTTTTCCGTGTGCCGCCCGGTCTCTCCGCCGGCCTGCATGCGGTGCGCATACGTGTCAGTGGGGTCGAGTCCGTTCCTGCTCAGTGGGTGGAGTTGCCATGATCGCGATTGAGATGACCAGCCGACGGTTACACCCGGAGCCTGTTTTCCTCACGCGCATTCGCTTGCGCGCGAGGAGGCGCGCGCTGTGGCTGCGCCTCCTTTGGGCGGAGGGCATGGCGGAGGCGGAGCAATACATGGCTATCTCGCACAATGAGGTTGACCGCGTCCTGACCGATCCTGAGGCGCTCGCGGAGGCCGAAAGCGCATTCTATGAAACCGATGCCGAGGCCCGGCAATTGGGAGAGTACATACGCGACGTCGACTTGCGGGTTGAGCAGATGGAGCCACTCAATCGTCTGAGAGAGGCGTTCGCGCTGTCGGAGCCGGAACGGGATATGCTGACCCTGACCGCCGCCGTCGAAATAGACCCGAGGCTGCGGCGCGTCTACGGTTATCTCGACGATGATACCGCGGCGCGCGACGCGACGCCCTGGATTGCCGCGTGTCTGTTTGAATGGCCTGCCGGAACTATAATCGGGTCCGACTCCGCGCTCATTCGCTGGAGGCTGGCTTACCCGTTGGAAGGGATGGGTAACCGGTGTTCAGTCTATGTCCCCTGGGTCGCAGACCCTCACGTCGCGTCGTACCTCGCGCGGGGCGACAACCTCGATTCGGCGCTGGGGACAGCGGCGCGCCGTCTTTCGGCAAGGGCGCCGGAAGCAGGGCTGCGCCTCTATCCCGCGGAGCTTTCGGCGCTGAAGGAGTTTATCTTGGCGTTCAAGCGGGACGGTTCCGGCGCGCCGGTGGAGATCGAGTTGATCGGCGCTAAGGGAAGCGGGAGGAAGACGCTTGCGGCCGAAGTGTGCGCGGAAATCGGAATGGATATGCTGATCGTCGACGCCGGCGAACTGCTGGGGTCGAACCTCGAACTACCGCCGGCCATCGATAAGGCAATCCACGCGGCGCGCGCCGCCCGGCTTTCTCAGATTGCGCTGTATTGGGATAGCGCCGAGACGGTGGACTGCAAGATATTGGAGGCAGCGCAAGGACGCGCGCCACTCTCGTTCTTCGGCTCCGCCTCGCCGGTTCAACTGCCACGGAACGGCTCAGCCCGGATGTCGCTTCATCTGCCGAGGTTGTCGCAATCGGCGCGCGAGAATCTCTGGAGACACCTCTCAGACCATCCCATTCCGGGTCCGGTGGCGGACTGGCCGCTCGTTCCCGGACAGATCGTGAGCGCGGCGATGGTCGTTCCCGCCGGACCGGAGGCGGTGGTCGAGGCGTGTCGGCAAGGGATGGGGCAGGATTCTGAGAAGTTCGTCAGGTCGCTTCCCTGCCCGTACACCTGGGATGATATTGTCCTACCCGAGTCAGTGGAAGCGCACATCAGGGAGCTGGAAACCCAGGTAAGACTGCGCTGGTCCGTCTACGAGGAATGGGGCTTCGAGAAGCTTTGTCCGGTGGGGCGAGGTATCACTGCGCTGTTCGCGGGGCCCTCCGGGACCGGCAAGACAATGGCCGCGCAGGTGCTCGCTCGTTCGTTGGGAATGGACCTCTATCGAATCGACCTGGCAACCGTGATGAGCAAGTACATCGGCGAGACTGAGAAGAACCTGAAGCAGATATTCGACTCCTGCGACCGAGCTAACGCGCTGCTTTTCTTCGATGAAGCCGACGCCCTTTTCGGACGTCGCACTCAGGTTTCGGACGCGCACGATCGCTATGCGAACATCGAAATAGACTACCTGCTGCAGCGCATGGAGCAGTTCGACGGGATTGCCATTCTGGCTACGAACCGCAAAGGCGACCTGGATACGGCTTTTGTGAGACGAATCCGCTTCATCGTGGAATTCGGGCAACCCGGCCCTTCGGAACGCCTCGCGATATGGCGGCTCGCGCTCCTGGAGCGCTCGCCGAACGGTGAAGAACTGCTTGAAAACATAAAGTGGGAGCAGCTCGCCAACAAGCTGAATATGACAGGCGCGGATATCAAGTCCGCCGCGCTGAACGCGGCTTTTCTGGCTCGGAAAGAAGGCGCGCGGATCGGAATGAAACACGTGGTTCACTCGGCGCGAAGGGAGATGGAGAAACACGGGATCGTGGTGCGGCCGGGGGACATGGAGGGCCTGTGCGATGACTGACGTGCGAGTCGACAGGCTGGCCATCAGACTATCCGGCATTTCGAAGAGCGAAGCGCGGCTTTTGGCTCCGCTTCTCGGCGAGAGGCTTGGGGCCGCCCGCTTTCCGGTCGGGACTTCGGTCCACGTAGATGCCGTGCGCGTCAAGGCGCAGGCAGCGCCGGGAGAAGGAATGAGTAGATTGGCGGAACAGATCGTCGATGAGATACTGCGGCAGATTGAACGATCGGCGTAGCGCGTATGCGCGTCCTTCGGCAGCGTCGCTGCGCTCTGCTACCGAAGGATCGGAGACCTCATTCCATCCCTCTCCTATAAGGAGAGAGGGTCCCCCTTCCTCTTAGGAGCGGTTAGGGGGAGGTCAAGGCGCGGCTTCGACTCTATCCATCGGCTGCTAGCTAGGCTCGGCGGAAAGGCAAGAGAAGATGGAAGGTAAGTTCATAAAGGGAGCGTTCGTTGAGTTCGTGCCTACATTCCTGGGGACGACGCCGAACGTCATCGTGTTTCAGTTCAATCCTGAGACAATCCAGCACAACTGGAGTCAGGCGCAATCTGAGGCGCCGGCGATGGAAGGCGGCGGAGCAAACCCTCTGGGCGTGAAGGGTTATCCCGGCGAAACGCTTTCTTTCACCATTGCGATGGAGGCGACGGATCAGCTCGCCAAAGGCAATCCGATCGCCCGGGCGAGCGGCATATATTCCCGCCTGGCAGCCTTGGAAATGCTGCTGTATCCCACGAAAGACGTCGCCGGCGAGTTAGCCCTGGAGGGTCGTTCCGTGCCGCCTATGCAACTGCCGACGGTCCTGTTCGTCTGGGGGCCGGGACGTATTCTGCCGGTGCGAGTAAGCAGCCTCAACATTACGGAAAAGCTTTACGACTCACTGCTGAACCCAACTCACGCCGAGGCGGTTATCACCTTGGATGTCCTGACTCCGAGTGAGCTGGAATTCGTCAGTGGGCCGTTGGCGGCGGTTGCTAAAAAGGCCTACACTTATTCACAGAGGAAGCGTGAAGCGCTGGCCGTAGCCAATCTCAGCAATAGCGCTGAGTCCATCATTGGAATGATCGAGACTATCTGAGGAGGAGGTCATGTTTTTCCCAGGCAGCCGGTACGAGAAGGCGGGAACCTACACCGTGACGAGACCGGATGGCAAGACAATCAAGGCGACGAAGCCGGCGCTCCCGATGCCGAGCCGGCCACAGGGGTTCCATCGCCGGCTGGAAGGACAGCGTTTGGACATGCTCGCCGCGCACTACCTGGCGGATCCGACCGCCTTCTGGCGGCTGTGCGATGCCAACAACGCCGTTGTGCCGGATGAGCTGGCCGCTCGGGACGTGGTCGGCATTCCCGCGAAGGGAAGCTGACGCATGGCCGCTTCGTTCCAGGTAATACTCGATGGCAGTCCGGCCAACGATCTGTTCTACGAGGCGATGACGTCGATTGAGGTCGAGGAGAACGCCGACCTGCCGGGGGCTATCCAGTTAAGCCTGCCCGTCAACCGGTCTGTCGATGGCGAGTTGACCTTCGTCAGTGATGACAGGTTGAGGCCGCTTGCCGGTCTTGCCGTGATGGCGACCGCTGAGAACGGGTCGTCGCAGTGTATCTTTGATGGAGTTGTCCTTTCACACAAAGTCCATCTGGAGACCGGCGCGACCAACTCGACCGTCCAGGTCTGGGGACAGGATGCATCCTGGATGATGAACCTGGAAGAAAAGGTCAGGGAATGGGTGGATACAACCGATGGGGCGGTCGCCGACGCCATCTTTGGGGACTACGGGATCACGCCGTCGCCGGAGAACCAGTCCGATGACTCGCCGTCTCATACCGAGGATGGGCACAGCCTGATGCAGCGCGGAAGCGACATCCAGTTTTTGCGGACGCTCGCGCGCCGGAATGGAAAGCTGTGCCGCGTCGTCTGCCGGAATATCCCCGGCCAACGAATCGGGTATTTTGCGAGGCCCGCGCTGGACAAGGAGCCGGTCGTCACACTCATCCTGAACGACCCGGACAAATGGACGGTAAGCGCTCTGGATTTCGAATGGGACGTAATGCGGCCGAGCGCCGTTGCCGCCCGCCAGGCGCTGTTCAATGACGACACGCCCGAAGGCGCGGGTGTGAGCGTCAACGATTCGGGGCTGCCTCTGCTCGATGAGCGCGGGCTTTCCGATTTCGCGGGAAGCGACATGAGTGTTCTGCTGACGGCGCCGGTCGACGACGTTGGGGAGTTGAATATGCGCGCGGAGTCGCTGCTTCGAGAGGCGGGATGGTTCGCGCGGTGCGAGGGGGAGGCGGACGTGTCGCGGCTGAAAGTGGTTTTGCGCGTTGGAGACATCGTGGCGCTCGACGGCGTCGGCAGCCTGCTGTCGGGCAAGTATCTCGTCTGGAGTGTGCGCCATACCATCGATGGCCAGGCGCACAAGATGAAATTCGCGCTGGTTCGCAACGCCGTAGGCCCGAAGGCGTCCGGCGCGGGACCGCTCGGAGGCCTGCTTTGAACGAACAGGCGATGCTTGAGATTCTCGACCGCGTCCGCAACCGGTTTTACGGCAAGTACCGCGGAACGGTGACGAACGTCGACGATCCCACTAAGCGGGGACGCATCAAGGCGAAAGTCCCCGCGGTTCTCGAAGATCAGGACACGGGCTGGTGTATGCCGTGCGCGCCTTACGCCGGGCCGGACGTGGGGTTGGTGTTCATCCCGGAAGTGGGCGCGGGGGTATGGATCGAGTTCGAGGGAGGGGACGTCTCCTATCCCATCTGGACCGGTTGCTATTGGCGCGACGGCGAAATGCCCTCGGCAGCCGGGCCCGCGGTCAAGACCATCCGTACCAGCGCCGGACACGAGATACTGATAGATGATGACGCCGGCTCCATCACGATCACGGACTCGAACGGGAATACCGTAACTCTTGATTCGTCGGGAATCAAGCTGGAGGCGGGTTGCAAAATCCAGATCGGGGCGTCGAAAGTGGATGTCAACGACGGCGCGCTGGAAGTGACATAAGGGAATTGCGGACGAGGAAAAGACCATGTTGCATGCCCCAGTAAGCGAGAATGAGAAGCCCGAGAACGCGGCAAAGGCGGGACCGGCAAAACTGCCCGACGTTCAGATATCGTCGGGGATAAGCAACCAGGCTGCGCCGCGAATGCGGAATGGCGCGCGGCACGCGCCGCTTCGGCCGAGTCAGGTCGTCGCGCCGCCGGAGAGAAGCGCCGACATGGCAGGCAAGCAGGCGGCGGAAGCATGTCCCCTGAGGATGACACCGAAGCGCTGCCCGTTTGGAGGCGCGTGCCATACGTGCCCGCCGAAGGTGCAGGCGAAGTTGACCGTTGGACAGCCGGGAGACAAGTACGAAGAGGAAGCCGACCGGGTGGCGGAGCAGGTCATGCGAATGCCGGATCCCGGCAGAGACGAGGCTCCCTTGGTTTCCCCTCTGGATTCGCCGTCTAGCATCCGGCGGGCATGCGCGGACTGCGATGACGACGAGATCCGGCGGCAGCCTGAGGATGAGGAAAAGGAAGGGGATTTGCTACGGGCAAAGGCCGCGACCGGAGGAGCGCCAGTGGTGACACCGGCGCTGCAAGCTCGGATCGTCTCGATGAGGGGCGGTGGCCAGCCCTTGCCGGCCTCCGCCAGAGCGTTCTTCGAGCCGCGGTTCGGATATGACTTCAGTAGCGTGCGAATTCACGATGATGGAAGGGCTGCTGAAGCCGCACGGGCTGTGAGCGCGCGAGCCTTCACAGTTGGGCATGACATAGTTTTCGGAACCGGACAACATACTTCCGGCGCTCAAGTCGGAAAGCAGTTGCTGGCGCACGAGTTGACGCATGTAATGCAGCAGCGATCACGTCATGTTCAGCGAAGTCCAGTAAACACCAAGCGGCGTCTCTACTCCGAGGATTGCGTTCGATACATGACGATGGATGGCCGTTCGGCCTGCGAGTTCTACCGCTGTCGGGAGGCTAACTCGGGGTACAGCCTAGGGCCGAGAGGATATTACATCGGATACGGACTCAAGTACTGCAGGCGTTTCAGCGATAGACTGCGCCCGACGCTGTCCTCGGCAGGACAGAACTGGCTGGATCAGACTCGATATTGCCTCATGGAGCACGTTCATCATAACGTTCCACGGGATGCCGACGCAAGGACTGTCATGCGCTCTGCGTTCGATTCCCATCCTCCATGCTACGTCAGAGGAGGGATCTGCTTCCTGCCCATTAGCGATCTGGAAAGGATCGTGGGAATCATTGATCCTGCAGACATGGAGTTGGCTCAGACCCTTAAGACGGGCATCTCCTGCATTGGCAACTGGCTAGCACCTGTCGTAGGGCCGGCACGTGCGTTCGGTGCTGGAGGGGGATACCGAGGACTGATGGAACGCGATCGCCGTCGTGTGTTCGGCTTTTGACCCGAGATGACAACAGTGCTGATGGCAAAACTCACCGCCCATTGGGGTTCCAGCCGAGTGACGTGAACGTTGTTATGGATAGGCCCATCTGGTGTACTAGTGTCCGGCAAGCATATGTAGGATCTTTTATGCAAAAAGGAGGAATCGCAAATGGCAATACCGCTAAAGCAGGGAGATCGTGGACCGGAAGTAAAGGAATTGCAGAAACTGCTGACAGCAAAAGGTTATGCGGTCAGCAATGACGGCGTCTTCGGGCCGCAAACGCAGCGCGCCGTCAAGGCGTTCCAGTCGCAGAACCTCGATCAGCATGGCCAGCCGCTGGTCGTGGACGGCAAGGTAGGGCCGTTGACGTGGTGGAGCCTCACGCATCCCAAGCCTTTCATCGAGACGCCGAGCGCGGTGGATTTCAGGAAGATGCCGCCTGCGCAGCTTGGCGGGAGCAAGTGGGGCCGAGCGGCTCTGAGTGTCGCCATAGGCGAATTGAACGCCGGGGCCGGTGAGGTCGGCGGCAACAACCAGGGGCCGTGGGTGAAAAAGTACCTGCACGGACTGGCGCCCTTGGGCAACTCGTGGTGCGCCGGCTTCGTCAGTTGGTGCTACTCCCAGAATCCGGCGGGGATGCCTCTCCATTACACAGTCGGCGCGCGGAAAATGTTGGGGCAGTTCAAGAATAACGGTTGGGCACACGCTCCGGGGAGCGGTTACGAACCCCAGCCGGGCGACATCGTAGTCTGGTGGCGAGGTAAGCTCACCGGCTGGGAAGGCCACGTTGGATTGGTTTACGGGGTGAAGGACGGGATGCTGTATACCATCGAGGGCAACAGAAGTTCACGAGTGCAGGGCTTTTCCTACGTGTTGAGCAGGATAGACAAGCTGCTGGGCTTCGGGCACGCGCCCGGTCCGTAGAGACTACGGGTCTGTTGTCTCTCGTCTGATGTCAGATACTTCATTTTGATAAGGAGGCGCATTGATGAACGAGGAAATGTTCGGTATCGTGAAGGGCGGCGAATTCCACCGTCTGTCGCCCGCAGGAGCCGGCGGCAGCGCGAGGTTGACCGGCATGGGGATGCAGGAGGCTCGCCCGCCGGAGAGCGCCGAAATCCGACTGGAGGATTACGAGAACCGCGCGATCATGATCCGCGGCCACGACAGCGGCGGGTGGATCTACTCCGCCGAGATCATTGACCATGCCGGCCCGATCTTGACGGCTGTGGTCGAGAAGATGTTCGGTGGGCCGACGCAGGCCGCCTGAAGGCTGAATGAGTGAAAACACGCACCGTGACTACTGAAAACAAGACGACCCGAGAGTCGGCAAAGGCGGAGTTGGCAAGATCGCCTGGCCGGCGCGTCGTTGAGGCAGGGCAGGGGCCGGGCAATCAGGCTCTCTTGCGGATGCCAAAAAGGGAGCGACAGCAGCTTCGCCCCAGTCAAGTCGCGCCCGGCGGCGTACCGCCGATCGTGCACGAGGTTCTGCGTTCGCCGGGCGAGCCGCTGGGGCCGGGTATTCGCGGGTTCATGGAGGAGCGGTTCGCGCACGATTTCGGCGATGTGAGAGTGCATACGGATGCGAAGGCGGCGGAGTCGGCAAGGGCGGTGGGGGCGCTGGCTTATACGGTGGGGAGGGATGTGGCATTTGGTGCAGGACAGTACTCGCCGGGTACGAGTGCGGGCAGGGGATTGCTTGCCCACGAGATCGCGCATACGTTACAGCAATGTGCGAGCGGCGCTGTCGCGTGTACGTCACCGTCGTCGCTCCCAATGGAGAGAGAGGCGGCGCATGCCAGTCGCTCGGTCACTTCCAATCTAGCAACCATAGATATTATGCTGCGAACCGGGATCGGTCTGGCCTGTCAAGCTGTTGGCGCACAAGAGACGGTAGATGCGTCCGGCCTGACGGCGGGACAGCAGGAAATCGAGCCCGGCGATGTAGTCGTCAGGGCAGGTACCTTTTCAGGCAAGAATCCGCTTGTCACCATCATTGGCGAGCAGTACAACCACGGAGGGATTGCACTGGACAGCGGCACGGTCCACCACACGGAAGCGAATGGTTACGAGACCGTAACCACCAGGTCTTTCTTTGATCCCGCCAATGCGCGCGGCGGCGCTGTCCTAAGGTTTCGGGGACCTTGTGCCTCTCAGATCCGTGATCGAGCTGTCAGCATCATCGAGGGACGACGGTACTTGAGAATCCCAGGCAACCCGTTCTCCACTGCGGACGACCTTCGAACTGTCAACTGCAATGAGTTCGTCCACGAGGTATATCGCCAAGCTATCGCTGAGTTGATATCGGACTCTCAAGCGAGGGGCGAGAGTCTGTCCCCTGGCGAGAGCCTGTTCTGGCAACTGCTTACCGAATACGGCGACCCCCGCCATGCAGGGCGCGTTAAGGAACTCATCGCACCTAAAGCCGTCGAGTTTGCGACCGGAGGGTTTACTACCGGGCCTGCTGTTACGATGGCTGAGATTGCAGGGGGCCATGGTGTGTCGGAAGAGGCGGCTGCACGGGGTGAGGTGCGCGTTCAGTTCGAGGGCGAGCTTCAGATGCGGAACCTTTATCCCCGCGATTGGGGAACCTCCTGGTGGAATCCGTTGAAGGTACACTTGTACTCGGAGGGATTCTACACGGTTGCGGTGTTGCGAACCTACACACCGGATTCGTTCATCAATTCCCATTACTTCGCTCTGGTCCGCCGTCTTACTGCGAGGGGGCGGTGACGACAGAACGGCAGAATGCTCTCAACAATAGGCCGTTACACGAATGCGAACAATTGACGATCTTGGAAGCAGCGCAGATGCGATGTTCCTACACTTTGAGTGGAGATATGCCGGGCGCAGATAGGTTTGCGAGAGGTCCAACAATTGTCAGGCTTACTTACAACATCAAGCGTCATAACCTGCCCCCACGGGGGCACGGTCAATGCGATAACGACGAATACTCGATCGAAGGCGGCGGGAGATCCGCTATTGCGATCTTCGGACACGTTCTTGGTCGTGGGATGTCCGTTCTTCATCGGCACGGTGGCGCATCCGTGCGTGGAGGTGCGCTGGGTCCAGCCCGCCGCGCAGAGTAAGTCCAGCGGCGATTTTGACCTGACGGAGGCGAGCGTCGGATTGTGCGTCGCCGCTGACCAGGCTGTTCAGGGAACAGCCATTATCCAGTTCACTCAGCCCCGCGTGTCGGGGAGGTAGGAAAAGCATCTATGAACCGTCATGATTACGCTTATCCGTTTCGGATAGACCCCGCATCGGGGCAGGCGGCGCAGACCGGATATGAATCTCACGTGGAGCAGATGATCCGGCAGGTTCTGCTGACCTCGCCGGGCGAGCGGGTGAACCTGCCGGAGTTCGGCTGCGGGCTGCGGCAGTTGATCTTCGCGCCGCTTTCCGAGCCGTTGACCGCCACGGTCCAGTTGCTCGTCTTCCAGGCGCTGGACCGATGGCTGGAGGGCAAGATCGAGGTGAACAATGTCGAAGTTATACCGCCGGAAGAGGCCGGCGAGTCCACACTGCTGATCCGGATAGATTACACGCTGATCGGGACACTATCGGGCAAGCAAATGGAAGTGCGGGTGATCTGACGTGACAGAAGTATCAAAGGACCGACGGGCCAGCCTGCTCGAAGATATACCCAAGTTCAACGGCATCGACTTCGTCGAGGTGTCGAACGATCAGACAACGCTGCGCGCCCACTTTTTCAACAAGGTCTCCGTGAAGGAGAAGATCGAGACGGTGACGATCACCGGCGGCCAGACTATTCCGACCGTTCCAGTCGAGTCCGTTGCCGGCTGGACAGAGGACGGCGGACACCTGGTCCTGACCCTTAAGGTGAAGGAGCCTGGCGACTTCTCCAATTACGCTTTGACGCTCAGCGGTCCGGAGATCAGCAACGTGCTCGATCCGTATTTCGCGAGCGCCCAGTTTTCATTCAAAGCAGGCTGCCCGTCGAAGCTGGATTGCGCGCGTCCTCTGGTCGCCTGCCCCACCCTGCCCGCCGATCTGCCGCCCATCGACTACATGGCCAAGGATTTCCAGAGCTTCCGGCGCGCGATTCTGGATTTCTCGGCCGAGCGCTACCCGGAGTGGCGGGAGCGTTCGGAAGCCGACTTAGGCATGATGTTTATGGAGGCGCTTTGCGCCCTGGCGGACGATCTGAGCTACACGCAGGACCGCATTGCCGCCGAAGCCTATCTCGATACGGCGACCCAGCGCCGTTCCATCGTGCGGCACGCGCGTCTGGTGGACTATGAGCCAAGACCGGCCACCGCCGCCCGAGTATTGCTGCAATTCAACGTTAGCGGCAATTCGTTGCCCTCCGGCCTGCCGGTCAGCGCCCAGGGTCCGGATGGGGCGATCATCCGGTTCGAGACGGGGAGTGGGCTGGTGGACCCGACGGATTTCGTTGTCAGCCCGAAATGGAACCGCATCGATCCCTACATCTGGGACGACACCGAGCGTTGTCTGCTTGCCGGTTCGACTCAGATGTGGGTCCAGGGGCATGACATGGGTCTTACCATCGGCCAATTGCTTCTAATCGAGACGCAGTCGGCGCCGGGTTCGCCGCCGGTTCGGGAGATCGTCCGGCTGGACCGAGATCCCGTGAAGGAATTCGATCCGCTGTACCAAGCGAAGATCACGCTCCTTCACTGGCGCGAGGACGACGCTCTGAAATACTGCCACGATCTGAGCGCGACCGTCGTGGCGGGGAATCTGGTCTGGGCGACACAGGGAAGACGCTTCATCGAAGCGTTTCGGATTGACGGTGATTCTCCGAGCGTCGAAACCGCGACGGCCGCCGTCGTCCGCGCCGGTCCCAATAGCGCGCCGCAGTCGCCGGTACGCCAGCGCTTGTACACGCTGCGCCGCGGACCGTTGGCCTGGCTTGGACGGGACGACCCGGCGGCGGACCCGCTGCCTGAGATACAGTTGACTCAGCGCGACGCCGTCGGCGGGCGCGCGTGGACGTGGCGTCGAAGCCTGCTGCAGGCGGCCGAATCGGAATCGGCGTTCACGCTGGATGCCGTTCGTTTTGGCGTGTGCGCGCGATTGGCAAATGGGCACATCGCGCAGGATTACGCGGGTGACGATGGCTATACCATCCGATTCGGGGACGGAGTCTTCGGTGAAGTCCCCGACAGTGGCGCGTCTTTCACCGTGACGTACCGCGTCTCGGACGGATCGGCCGGGAACGTCGCCGCGGACAGCATCAATCGGGTGGATCCGTCCGCTGCCGGAGCGGAGTTCGTGAATGCCGTCACGAACCCATTCCCCGCGGAGGGAGGCGTCGACGAAGAGCCGGACGAGCGCGTTAAGAGACTGGCTCCTCAGCGGTTCCGGGCAAAGCAGTTTCGCGCGGTCAGACCGGAGGATTATGAAAAAGCGGCCTGCGAGCTGCCCTGGGTCCAGCGCGCCGGAACGGGTTTTCGCTGGACGGGGAGTTGGCTGACCGTTTTCACGACGGTCGACCCTCGTGGTACTGATGTGCTGGCCGTAGAAAACCATAAGACGCTGATCGATTTGCTGAATCGCTATCGAATGGCGGGGTACGAATCCTATGCGCTGGAGCCGCGCTACGCTTCGCTCGACCTCCAGGTCGACGTCTGCGCTCAACCGGACGCCTTCCAGGGAGATGTCGAAGCCGCCGTGCTGTCTGCCTTGAGCGCCGAAAAGTCGCCGGATGGGACCATCGGGTTCTTCCACTACGACCGCTTCTCATTCGGCATGCCGCTGGAGCGGAGCGCGCTGGAGGCCGCTGTCCAGCAGGCCCAGGGAGTCGCGGGCGTGTGTTCGATCCATTACCGCTGGCGGGGTCGGACGGTCGATTACCAGGAACTGCCTTCTACGCTCACGGTGGGCAAAGATGAGATCGTCCGGGTGGACAACGATCCGAACAGACCGGACGCAGGTTCGCTGAAGGTCAACGTGGAGGGAGGAAAATGAGCAAAGAACGCGCCTGTCCCTGCGATACTTTCATTCACCCGATTGCCGTTTCCAACAAGCCGGGCTTCTCCGCGATCGCCTATCGCACGGGGGACTACGCGGCGTTCCGCCAGGCGCTCCTGCTTCCGCTCGATCCGGCGCTCTCTGAGAAGGAACTCATCAACTGGCGTCCCGGCGTGACCGGTGATTTGGCGGTCCAAATGGCGGAGTGGTGGGCGTATCTGGCGGACATCTTGACATTCTACAACGAACGCATCGCGAACGAGGCGTATCTGCGAACGGCGTGCCTGCCGGAGAGCGTCCGGCGGCTCATCCGCGTCCTCGGCTACCGTCCGCGTCCGGGTATAGGAGCGCGGGGAGACCTCGCCGCGCTTATCCAGGGGCAAGGGCCGGTGACACTGCCCAGGGGATTTCAGATTCGGAGCAAGCCCGGGCCGGGCCGGCAGCCGCGGATATTCGAACTGGACGCGGCGACGGTTATCCAAGCGCCGGATGTCGTGGATGTGGACCTGGCGCCGAACCCTGATCTGATGGGGACCGGTGACAGTGTGCTGTTGAAAGGCGCGATAACGTCCGTCAAGATTGGCGACCGCCTGCTGCTCGCGGGGGACCAATCCCACGCATGGCTCACGGTCAAACAGTTGCAGCCGGAGAAGGACTTGCGCGGAAAACCGAATACGAGGATATGGTTTGCTGAAACTCCGCAGGTACCCAACGAGGCCAAGGCCGCGGATTACAGGCTGCTGAAGAGCGCGCGTTCCTCCAAAATATGGAAGCTTAGCTTCGGCGGCGGCTCGGCAAGCAAGAAGCCTATCAAGTCTGGCAGCGGGCAGATGGTAGCCGACCTCAAGGGGTCCACCATAGCAAAGCTCGATACGAAGATTGTTGCGGACATCGTCGCGCCCTCGGCGCAGGCGACACCCCTGCCCCCGCCAGCGGACCGCTTCTTGGCCGATCTCGTCGGGGTGTCTCGGGATATTGCCGTTGGCGAGCGTGTGCTGTTTGAGACGCCGGGGGAAGATCCTGACTTCTATATTGTCATCGTCACGGGCTACCGCGAGGTTGTCTGGTATGCAAACAACCCCGGTAAGCTGGAGGACCCCGGCACAACCCCCGCCGTTCCGGTTTTGCACACCCAGATCGACCTTGCGGAGGGCGTGCCGGACGGCTGCGCGCAGGTCCTATTCGGTTGGCAGGATGTAGGAGAGCTGATCGGCGCGCCCGCCGAAACGATCTCTGGGGGGTCCAACACGCTGCTCGCCGCCTCGGGGGACGGGGTTCCAAGTGGGGCGGCGTTTGTAGAAGACGCGCATGGACGCGGCGACGTTGTGAAGGTTTCAACGGTCCCCGAGTCGCCGGCGACAATTGTAATCACCTCAGAGTCCAAGTCGCCGCCGGAACTGTCGGCGCCGCTGCGCCTGCTGTTCGCGCTGCTCCCCGTCTCTCAAGGACAGACCGTTTCGCTTGAGACGCTTGGCAGTGGAAGCGCGAGCCTGGCGGGACAGGAGTTCGTCCTCGGGAAGTCGCCTCTAACGTACCTGTTGAGCGAAGACTCGTCTTCGACCGGGAGCTACAGGAGCACGCTGCGAGTCTGGGTAGACGGCATCGAGTGGAAAGAGGTTTCCAGTTTCTACGGACAACCGCCCGATGCCCGTGTGTTCGTGACCAGAGAAGATGAGGACAACAAGACACACGTTCTGTTCGGGGACGGCGTCAACTGGGCAAGGCTCCCGACGGGGAAAGACAATGTGAAAGCGACCTACCGGTATGGCAGCGGAGCGGAACCGGTCCCTGCCGGAACGCTGACGGAGATTGTCCAACCCATTCCCAACCTTCGGTCCGTCAAGAATCCGGTGTCGGTCGGGGGAGGCGCCGATCCGGACCCGCCGAAGCAGATTCGTCGTTACGCCCCGCGATCCGTGCTTGCCTTTAACCGGGCCGTGTCAGCCGACGACTATGAGGCCATTGCCGCGCAGACTCCCAGCGTATCGCGCGCGCGAGCGTATTGGTCCTTTGACGCCCAGCAGCAGCGCGGCGTGGTAAAGGTTTACGTTGGAGACGATCAGCGGGCAAAAGAGGACGCGCAGACCGCGCTGCGGGTCGCCGGCGACCCCAATCGTCCAGTGGTCGTTGAAGCGGCGAACCCGATTCCTGTCGATCTGAGCTTGTCCATTCGCGTCGATGCGGACTACGATGGCCGGATGGTCGAGGTCGGTGTTCGATCCGCGTTGTTGGATCCCGACAAGGGACTCTTTGGCGCGAACGTCATACGTATCGGGCAGTCCATATTCGACAGCCAGATATATGCCGCTTGTCGGAGTGTTCCGGGTGTCATTGCCGTGAGCGCGCTTTCCTTTTCCACTAAGACGCCGGACACCAACATTCGTCACGACCCCGGCGAGGGTGGGTTTTATCAGCTCACGAGTAAGTCTCTAACTGTCACTCCGGGGGGATAGATTGATCGATATCGACAACTACGAAGAATACTATGCCGAGAAGTTGTGGAATCTTCTGCCGGAGATATATCGCACGGAAGACACGCCCGACTTCGACAAAAAAGGCCCGCTTCGTGAGATGGTGGACCGTATCGGACGACAGGCCGCGATCGTGCGACGGAGCATCGACCGGCTGTGGGAGGACCAGTCCATCGAGACGTGCGATGACTGGATCATCCCTTACATAGGCGACCTGTTGGCGACCAACCTGGTTGCCGCGCTGGACGCGCGCGGTCAGAGGTTGGACGTCGCCAAGACCATCTACTATCGACGACGCAAGGGGACCGTCGCGCTGCTGGAAGAACTTGCCACGAACACCACCGGTTGGAGCGCCCGAGTTGTCGAGTTCTTCCGCCGGATGAGCCGAACGCGCCACAGCCTGGACCCGGAGATCGGTCAGCCTTCCGCAACCGCGAACCCGGAGGGCTATCGAATGCTCCAGACGGCTCAGGGGCTGGTCGTCGGCTCGACTCGAACCTGCATCGGAGGGTATGCGGATTTGAGAGCGGCGTACGCCGGCCGCAAAGCGCATTCCGCGTTTGACGAATTCTCCTACAGCGCCGACTTCCGCCGTGGACGCGGCCAGGTCGGCTGGCATAATATTCCGCGCCTCGGCGTCTTCCTTTGGCGGCTCAGGAGTTTCCCCATTGTCCACGCAAAACCCGTCGGGGATGAAGACCACCCTGACGAGTACACTTTCGACCCGACAGGCCGCGATATACCTCTGTTTGCCGCGGGCATGAGGCCCGTCGGGGACGAGTGGGTCTCTCCGGCGGAATGGCAGCTCCCCGCGGCGATCAGTTGCCCGTTGCTCAATGTGGAATTAGAGAACCTTTACGCGGCGCTGGATTCACAAAACAGCGGTATCCTTCTGAATCAATCGTTGGGTTTGTTCGAAGGGGACGGGAACGATCTTATTCCTGCCGATCAGGTTACGGTGGACCCGAGCGACAGCGCCAAGCGAGCGCTGATCGATCCGGAGCGGGGCAGGTTCACTCTTCAAGAGGGGGACGACGGAAGCGACATTCACGTGTCGTACCACTACGGATTTGCGTCCGACATTGGAGCCGGGCCGTACAACCGTCGGATATCCGACGGGACACTGCTTGAACAGCCGGAACCTGTCGAAGCGTCCGGCGGGGACCTGGATACGGCTCTGGCAAAGCTCGCCGCCAACTGGGTCGGAGCCGTCGACATACAGGACTCCCTGACCTACGAACCGAACAGCGGCGCAACAGTGGGCCATCAGGACCAAGTCACGCGAATCGCGATTCGCGCCAACAACCACGAGCGTCCGTTGATACGGCTGAAAGAGAATTCCACGTGGACTTTCACTGGAAAGGCCGGCAGCGAACTCGAGTTGGATGGTCTCTTTGTCAGCGGCGGCGATGTCGTGGTGGACGGTGTCTTCGACGCCGTCACCTTGAGGTGTTGCACGCTCGATCCCGGCAACGCCGATCCGCTGTCCGGTGGGTATGCGAAGGCCGCGGACGGCCGGAACCTGGTCCCCTGTCGCTTGCGAATCATAGGACAAGTGAGGAGCTTGACCATAGATCGCTGCATATTGGGGCCGATCACGGACGATTCCGGCGAGATCGAGGAGTTGAAGATAACGGACAGCATCGTTCAGTCAATCGGGGGCGAGAAGGCCATCGATCTGGCTCACGGCGAGGCGGTCCTTAGCCGCTGCACGGTTCTGGGGCCGAGTCGCGCGCATCGACTGCGCGCCAGCGAGTGCATTCTGAACGGTTTCACGACCGTGGAGGATAGGCAGGACGGCTGCGCGCGCTTCACCGCGTGGGTCACGGGTAGCGCCCTGCCCAGACAGTACGAAAGCGTGGAACTGGCGGCGGAAGAGCCGCTTTTCACTTCACGCGAGTTCGGCCGGCCGGGTTATGCTCAGCTCCTGGAGACCGTAGACGCTTCCATCGCGGAGGGAGCGCGGGATGGAGCGGAGATGGGGGCGTTCGCGCGAGAGAAGAATGCCGTCAAGGAGCGCAGCCTGCTGATAAAATACCAGGAATTCATGCCCCTTGGGCTGATTCCGGTGATAGTCTACGTGACGTGATGATCTTATACACAGCTCGAAGAGGAGGGCTTAATGGGAAGCGATAGGGAGCGAATTTCCTACGACCCGAACCAGCAATACCGGGGCGTCGTTCTACAGCAAGGCAGGGTTACCGTCGCCGCCGACGCAAACGAAGTCCAGGATATTCTAAGCCAGGAGATATCTGATGACGCGCTCGATTTCGTCGGGCCAGTCGGAACTCCTGACAACGGCTATCTCATCGGTACCGTGGACGATGGTTCGCGCGATCTGACGATTGGTCCCGGCACGATGTACGTGGGAGGAGTGCGCGTATCGCTGGCGAAGCCTTGCACTTACAGCGCGCAGCCCGATTGGCTGACGCCGGACCCGGCCCTGCAAACGGGACGCGAGTTGATCTGCTTGGAACTGCGGGAACAGGAGGTCAGCGCAGTCGAGGACGAAGCCCTGAGGGACGTGGCGCTCGGCGGGCCGGATACCGCGGCCCGTCTCCGCATAATTCAGCGCATTGTACGGTATCCAACGAAAGCGGACACCTGCGGTGACGCTCTTGCGGAGGTGAAAGCCTGGTGGGGGAAGGCCGGCCTCGAGTACGATGACAAGACATGCCGGTTGGCGCCGTCGGCGAAACTGAGCATTGAGTTCGAGAAGACGGAGACGTCCACGGACAAATGCCAGCCCGACGCCCACTACGGATTTCTTGATGCGGAAAACAGGATGATCCGCTTTCAGGTCGCCGCCCCTGACAAGCTTCTCTGGGGTTACGACAACGCTTCTTTCATCTACCGCGTGGATGTTCAGAATGACAAGAAGACACTCAGATTGCATTCTGTTCCGGTCGACGCCGCGCACGAACCCGGCGCGGTTCAGGTGGTCGAAGTTCTCCCATCCGACGTGATGTTGAGCAACGGACAGTATATCGCCGCCGAGACCGGCCATGTCACCACACTGGCCGAGGGTTACGACAGGGACAAACAGACTGTCGTATTGCAGACTCCCATTCAGTTCTCGCTGGCCACTGGCGGTCCCAGCGATCCTTCTGTCTTCCTGCGTGTCTGGAACGGTATATTGGATTTGCCCGCCCAGAAGCAGAAGGTCGGAGACACTGGCTTGTTGGTGAGCGTAGAGGGGACTTGTCACGTCGGCGATTACTGGACTGTTGCTTTGCGTCCCGCGACGCCCACACAGGCCTATCCGGGGCGTTACCTCAAGGAGGCCCAGCCGCCCGACGGACCACGCCGGTGGGTGTGTCCATTGGCGGTCATCGAGTGGAAGCAGGACGACACCGGTTCGCGTCTCGCGGACTGCCGGAAGCAGTTCGACAATCTTGTCGAGCTTACCCAAAGGAAACAGATCGGCTGTTGCACACACGTTGTGACACCGAAAGACGCCGGCAGGCTGCAAAAGCTTCTCAGCAGACTCAAAGACGCGACGGTGTGCTTCATGCCTGGAACGTATATCCTGCCCCAGACGTTGAAACTCGGTCGCAAGAACCCCAACCTGGTTCTGAAAGCCTGCCGAGAGGGGGTGGTCCTCAGAGCTGACGAGAAGGCGCTCGAGAAGTTCCAGCAGGGACTCATCCTCATCGACGGAGCGGATCGAATAACGCTGCGCGGAATCGAATTCGCGCCCCCACTGGTTGAAATGCCGGACAAGCTGGCAAACCGAGAGCGCGGGGATTTGGAAGGGAACGCCGCCGCCGTTCTGAAGGACCTTCTTGTCTGCATAGGGATTCGCCTGTTCGACTGCACGAACCTGACTATCGAGGACTGCCGGTTTGCCTATCCGGCCGGCGAGAAGCGCATGGTTTGGGGAGCCGGCGTGCTTGCGAGCGGAGAGTGCGATCATCTGACCGTGCAGAGAAACCGCTTTCTCTCAACTGAGGATGTCCGTACTGCTTCTCGGTTCTTGATGGGGTATGGTATGACACCGAACAGCCAAATGGCGGCCGGCGAGGCGGGAGGTCGTGTGGTCCTTTCGAAGCTGGACAACGCTCTGTTCCGGGACAATTGCTTCGAGAGGATCGCGGCCGCGGCTCTGATCTTCTCGACAGCAGGCGCCATAAAGATCGAGTCGAACACCGTGAGAGACTGTTACGGAGGATTCTGTCTGTTCGATCTGGCCTCTTTGCCTTCCGTCAAGTCTGCTACCGAAATCATGGCGCCAAGGACCGTTGCGGAGCCGGCGGCACGTCTCTATGAGGTAATGTCGGGCGTGGCGCGCGATCCTGTCCTGCAATTCACCGCCCTGCTGGCAAGAGGCTATCCGTTGCCGGACGATTATGATCTCAGACGATCGGCGCTGGTAAAGACGGCAAGGCCTCCCGCTCCGAATCGAATCTCCGAAACAGATGAAAAAGTGTTGAAACGGGGGGCGTTTGTGCGGGCTGTAATCAACAACGGCTTGACCTTTAACGTTCGGTCTGAACGTCTAGCGACGGAGCCACCCACCGGGGATGTGGCGAACCTCGTTGAACTGCGCAAACCGATTCCGCACGTGGAGCCTTTAGTGAGTATCCAGGCCATCGACGATCAAATCGGGGACATCGAACTGCAAGCGATAGTTAAGACCGGCGTTCACTCCGCGCTCTCGCTCGATTTCTCGAATAATGAGGTGATCTGCGCCGCGACCGGCGACCGCGCGACCTTTCCCGGATTGGTCGTATGGGATACCGACGCCTTTACCGCGAGTTCGGTGATCGTAAACGCGAATAAGATTCGCAGCAAGTCCGCCCTGCCAACGGTCTGCATTCTGTTGGCGGAGCGCTGCGCTGTGACTGGGAATCTGATATTCAACGAGATGTTACAGGAGAACCTCGTGACGAATGTATTCGTGGAGGAAAAGACGGCTGAGGAAGAGCGGCTCAGGAAAGAGACGTTCGGGGAGAAGCCAACGCCGCAAGGGCCGGCCAGCTTTCTGCTGGTTCCCGGAACGAAAGACAACGCCGAGGGTAACCCCGCGGTCGCGATAACGGGCAATGTATTCCGATACGAGCCGTTCCCCTTGCCTACGCGCCCCGATGGCCTGCCGCCGTGGGAGCATCTCAATACGGAGCTATAGGGCGAACTCTGTCTATTGTCTGATATTGCCGAGGCATTGGGAGATTCACGAAACGTAGTTACATCACCGGCGCAATCCTCCGCACAAATCCCAACTGCGCCAGCATCTCCAGCTTGCTCACATGGGCGGTTCCGATCACCGTCGCCCCAGCCTTGCTCGACGCCAATCGCACGAATCCCAGTTTCTTGAGTTTCGCCAGATTGGCGGCGGATATCTCGCTCATTCTGATGGAGATTCGCACTTTGCCGGCCTTTACCTCTACTTTGCCGCGCCGCGAATAGTTGCCCTTCTTGTCCAGCTTGGCCGAAAGCCCCTGGAGCAGTGGGTCCAGCCTCGCCGCGATGAGCTGTCTCTTCCGCTCGGCGGGTGTCAGGCCCGGTTTGGCTATTACTTGCTGGGGCCGATCGCCTTCCGCCAGGCTGTCCATCGCATGAAAGCCGTCCGACGATGGCTTGGCGGCGAACGGTACCGTCGGCGCGGCGTAGTAGTGGGCGCCGGCGGATGCAGGCGCAGGCAGCGCCGCAGCCCGGTCGCCCACAGAAAAAGCAGTCACTGTTTTAGATATCCGGGCCGTCACCGCGGACCACGCATAGCCCTTCCCGACGCTGCCCGATCCTCGTCCACCAAAGGTACCCTCGTAGCTTACGCCCTCCGGCATCTCGACCGGGACCGCCACGGTCTTCGGCTTGCCGCCTTCCGTCACCACCATCTCCTCAACGGCGACGAATGAGGTATACTGGCTCATAAGCTGGTATTCGAGCGCGATTTCGGTAACCTGTCCCTTGACCTCCGCATCTGGTTGCCCCCTCTGCAGACCCGCATAGTCGCGCGCCGTCAGTTCGTGAATCTTCTCCCTCGCCCAAAGCGTGGGAATAGCGGGGTTGTCGTCTTCCTTCGCCGGAAGATCGACCTTTAGCTGCTCCTGCCACGCCTTGCCGCCGAGCTTGCCGCGAATGGTGATCGTGCCCTCGCCCTCGTGAAGATAGCGTCCCTTGACAATCACCGGCTGCGAGCTGAACAGGTCCGGGACCCGCCGCGGATAAGTCTCGACCACCGGCAGTCCTCCCCAGTCTATCGATATGTCCGTGAGCACCGGCTTCGAGATTCGGTCGTAGAAACGTTGCGCCACCGGGCTGCCTTTCTCCTCCAGCGTCACGTATTCCACCGCGCCCCGTCCGGCGTCAGCCATTCCGTCCAAGAGGAACCTGTTTACGCTGTTGCCTATCCCGAATGAGAACATCCGCGCGCCGCCCACGTTGTTCTTAACGGAGTCCAGGATCTGGAAATCGTTCCCCACATACCCGTCGGTCATGAAACAAACTATCCGCAGTCGCTCCGGGTCGGGTGGGGGAGTCAACGCCGCCAGGATCGCCTTCAGCATCTCAGTTCCCCCGGCGCCAAGGCGGGAAGACAGAAACTCCCGCGCCCCCGCGCGGTTCTCCGGGGTGTTCGGCTTCGGACTGTCGAAAAGGCTTACAACTTCATTGGAGAACGCGAGCATCTGGAAAGTGTCGTTGGGATTCATCTGCTCGACGCACAGCTTCATCGTCTCTTTGGCCTTCTCGATCGGCCAGCCCATTTGCGATCCGCTGGTGTCGATGACGAATATCATCTCCTTGGGCGCGATCTGCTCCGGCGTTGGGCTTTTCGGCGGAACCAGGACCAGCGCGAAATAGCCGTCGTTGTCGCCCCGCGTGCTTGGGAGCAGGCCGGTGCGCACGGCGTCGCCGGCGACCTGGCAGCGCAGTATGAAGTCCTTATTCGGAATACCGGCCTGGTCCTTGAGCGTCACGCGCGCGCTCGTTTCGGCCGTGCGGCGGATGTCTACCTCGTGCAGGACCGAACTGACATCACCAAGCGGCGTCCCTGCGTTAATCTCGACTTCTACCGAAATATCGTGTCCGGCGCGCGTCCCCTCGGGGGTGACCGGCGGGGTTATCTTCGAGGCGTCGGGAACGCGGTCTGTGTCCGGCGCCCAGCCCTGTCCCGTCTGTCCGGTGGGATTTCCCGGGATGTACCTTGGACCGACCACCATCGGGAACACGAACTCGTACTGCCCGTTCTCGTACTTCAGAAGGTTCACGTAGCCAATCTTGATCAGGACCTTCTCGCCCGGCACGATGTTGGCGACGGACTGCGTGAAGATGTTGGGCCGCTCCTGGTCAAGAAGACTCGCCACGTGTCCAGCTTTCTTGGCCGCTTCGTAGATTTGCCGCGCTTCCTCGCGCTTTTTGATCTCGCCTCTGATCGTGCGTTCGCCGACCTTCATCTCCATCTTATCGACCGCCGCGTCCTGAGGCAGCGGGAAGACGTACACCGCTTCGATTTTCTCGCCGGAGGTGTTGACAAACTCCTGCGTCACGTCCACCCGTGCGACGAAGCCGGATATGCTGGCCGACACGCTCGTGTGCTTAAGCGGGCACTGGCCGATCGGTTGGCCCTGTTTATCCAAAACCCGCAATTGCCCCTGCGTGATCTCCGACGGCGGCTGCAGTCCGGCGCCCTGAGACTTGTTGTCAGCAAGAGCGCTCCTCCCGATCGCCAGCTTCCCCGCGAGAGACAAGATCGCCAACAGAACAACGAGCATCACCAGTCTAAACCGTCTACTTTTCATATCCGTTCACCTCGAACTCGATTTGCCGCAACGCGGCTGGAATAAGCGTCCATTTTCCTTTGACCCCTCGTCCGCCCGCACCCTTCAATCTATTCTTGTATAAGAGTAACAGTTCAGGAATACGCGGCGTTTTACCCTCACCCCATTCGCTTCGCTCAGGGCAGGCTCTAACCCTCTCCCTCAAGGGAGAGGGGATTGCGCTCGTGCTGTCCCGAAAGTGAGCGTCGAAAAGGACCGTACTCAGGATTCCTGGACTCTTTTATATAAGACGCTGCCACTACCAAAAAGGGCCCGCGCACACTCCCGCGCGAGCCCAAACTACGACCGTCAGTGACCAGTGAACGGTGAACGGTGAACAGTGACCAGTCCTGAGCCCCTGACAAACCTACAGACCCCGAGTCTATTCTCCCTTCGGCGGCTCCGGCTCGGGCTCCGGCGGAGGCGGAGCAAGCTGCGTTTCCACCGGCGGCTTCACCGTCTCCATCACTATCGCTTCTTCGGGTCCCTGACCTTTCTGGCCGCCTCCGCCCAGGTACCGCATCAGCGTGGCCGCCAAGCCGTCCATGGACCCTGAGCCGTTGCCTCCCGCGACCAGTATCTCAGGCATGAACTTCGCTCCGCGCTCCGCGAGAACCGTCACCGCGTTGACCAGCGCCGTTTGGCTCTGACCCAACGCCTGGACCTGCGCCTGGTACGATTTCGCCCGCGCAAGCCCTACCGCTTCGACCTCCGCGCCTTTCGCCGTTCCTGTTTGGCGGATGTAAGTCGCCTCGCCCTCGGCTTTCGCCTTCTGCGCGTTCGCGTTGTTGGTCTCGATATCGACGTTGACCTTCGACTGCGCCAGCTTCGCCTGCATGTCCGCCGTGCCCTTGGCCTCTTCCATCGTGATCCGCTGCTCTTCCGCCGATCTCTGCTTCTGGAAGGTCTGAATCTCCTGGTTCGCAATCTCGCGTTCCGTCAGCACCTTCACCATTGCCTCGGGCAGGATGACATCCTGAATGTAAACGCCCTTTGTCTCGACGTGATACTCGGATATCTGCTGGCTGATGTGGGCAAACGCCTCGTTCTGGACCTGCTGCCTGGTCTCAATGAACACGATTGCCGGCATGCTCTGCAGTTTGTCCCTGAAATGGTTTCCCACCGCCGCATGCAGCACTTCGCTGACCAGATTGCTCATCGTCCCGACCATCGAGATAACCTTCGGCGCCTTCGTATCCGGCACGTGAATCTGGACCTGCAGGTCGAATCGGAACACGAAGCCCTCTCTGCTCTTGGCCACAATCTGCTGCAGCCTCGCGTCCAAGCTGTGCGCTTGGGACACAGTCTCCGCCCAGTTGAGCGTCAGGATCGCGGTCGGCACTATCTCAGCCTGATAGCACCTCGGGTTGATCGGATACTTGCCCGTGCGCAGCGGCTCCTGCCATATGCCGCGATGCCCCGGTTTCACCAGACTCCCGAACTTGAACTCAGGTCCGGACGTGTCCTGCGTCACCATTCCCACGTATGCCTTGATGACCGCCACCTGGCCTTGTTCCACGACCAGCATCGGCGTCAACTCCACGCTCACGAAGAACGGATTCAGCGCGTAAGCGCCGTACAGCAGCAGGTCGTGCTGAAGACCGATCTTGCCACCGTTGTCTAAGAACGCCTGGAAATCTTGGTAATTGTTGTGCAAATGGTTCTTACTGCCGAGAAGCGCATCGATGATCTCAGCGTCGCGAGCGCCTCCTTTGTCCATTTTGTCCACGTCCGAGAATCCGTCAAGGCGGCTTGCAATGTCTCCGGATGGAAGCGGATCGCCCTCGTAAGTTGTCACGATACCGACCATATCCACCATCTTGCTCTGCGAGCCGGGCTCGGGCTCGATGCGGACCAATTGCAGTTGATCCGGCGAAAGACCGTACGACTCCGGTGTCAGAATATTGCCCGCCGATACCACGTCCTGCAATTCCGGCGTGACCGGCAATCCGTACACCTTCCGCCTTGTGATAACCAGGAAACCAACGGGATGGACGGGGACGAGTGAGCCGGGCGGCAGCACCGGGCGCTGCACACCTTTCTGTCCCCCGTGTGCGATGAAAAGGGTCAGATTGCTGAAATTCCCGAACTCTGACTTATATATCGCGGATTTCGCGCCGATAGGCAGCGGCTGACCGACCTGAGCGATAACCACGCCTATCTCTCCAGCCGGGATTTGCACCCACGGGAACTTCTCGACCTTGTATAGCAGCCACAACTTGAACCGCAGGCCCGGCATCAGTAGGTCGCCTTGATATCCGGCCTCCCCTTCAAATGCTATCGGGTTGTCATTAGACAGTTTCTTGAAGCTTAGCCGCTTTGTGACCAGGCCGACCTGAGTCGGTCCGATCACCCGGATCGACGGCAAGAACAGAAGCGCGGCGATCACAATCACCGCATACCAGATTAGATCGGGCGATACTAAGGGCGCTGTTGGGTACATGTGGATATCTCCTTTTGTGAAATCTCGGAAGCGGCGATTCGGTCCGCCGCAACCGACCGTAGGAATACTTAGACACGCCCGCGCGTTCGACCTTCGGTTCTCTTATTCTTAGGGTCATAGGGTTATAGTGGTCACAGGGTTGAGGAACGCTTACGGAGCCCAGGAACACCTACGACCGTACAGCAGCAGGAAAGGCGGAGAATGCTGTCCTCCGCCTTCCTTTCTCAATCTTCGGTCCTTGGAACCCTAAGAGCTTAAGCCCCTAAGACACCCTACCTCCGATACCTGTATCGAAGGCTATGTCTTTTCTGCTTGTCGCGCTCTTTGGCGTATCGCTTATAGGCGTAGTAGGTCCCGCCACCGAGCAGCAGTCCCTGTGTCGTACGGCCCTTGGAGAGCGAATAGAGCGACAACGCCGCTAATGCAATAGTCGTGTTTTTCCTGCCTGACACGCTTGCAAAGCTGGCCGCGGGCAGGAGAACAACTGCAACGAACACCGACAATATCATCACAGAGATATGTCGGGCTAACTTACGCAGCTTCATTGTGCTTTGCCTCCTCAACGTCGGTGGTGATCACCCGTTTCGTTCTGAGGTAAACGACCGCGAATTGCTTCACGATCCGCAACCACTAGTATGTTACCCACCTCACAGGTATGTTACCCACCTCACAGGACAGGCATTGGGTGACCGGACAACCTTACAACCCTCATAAACCTCGCAAACCCGCCTGTAACAGTTCAGTCTTCCGGGAATTGTCATTTCGAGCAACCGACCCCGCAGGCGGGGTTATTTCGGAAAGAAAGCGGCCTATGTGGACTGCGGCGATTCATCGCTGCTTTGTCGCCACCCATTCTAACCGGCTCAATCGCCGGGACAGCGGTCGCTGGACTGCCCAAGCCGGTCAAAGCGGCAACAAGTTCCCGCAGTCCAAATCCGAGCGCTTTCTTAGGAGCGGAGCGCCAGCGGAGTCGAGAAATCTGCTTTTGCTGTGGTAAGTTCCGGAAAAAGCAGATTCCTCGTCGTTCCTCCTCGGAATGACGTCCTCCGGGGCTTCTTTTGGTATACGTTTGGAATGACAT
>JAUSGG010000088.1 GCA_030649165.1 Armatimonadota bacterium | reverse complement strand
GTCGATACGGTCCCCGTTCCGGGGACACCCATGACCACTCTAAAATGCTGAAAAAAGCGCCAAGAGCGCCTTGACAACATTAGAGTAGGATGACGTGATCGCGGAGTGTAGGCAAAACACGCACATGCTGAATAATCCGGGCTAATGAGTACAAACGATGCTCCTGCTTCGCACCCACGTTTGCTTGACACGGCCCTTCGTCACGCATAGACTATTCGAGGTATGAAGGACATAGCCATATCCATAGACAAGCGCGGCGTACAGATCCAGCGCGTGGGGATCAAAGACCTGCACGTGCCGCTTCAGATAAAGGAGAGGCAGGGAGGCTTTCAGCACGTTCTCGGAAATGTGAGTTTGAGCGTGGAGCTGCCTCACCGTTACCGCGGGACTCATCTGAGCCGACTTGTGGAGACCGTGTTCCAATGGCGGGACAAGCCTCTGAGCGGGCGCGAGGTTCGGCAGATACTGAACCAGGTGGGCAAGAAACTCGACGCCGAACAGGCCCACATGACGGTAAAGTTCAAGTACTTCGTCCCCAAGGCCGCGCCGGTCAGTCACAGCGAAAGCGCTCTGGACTACGACTGCGAGTTTACGGGGGCCATAGGCGGCGATGGCTTCGACTTCATCCTGGGTGTAGAAGTTCCGGTCACGACGCTTTGCCCGTGCAGCAGGGAGATTTCGGAGTACGGCGCCCACAACCAGCGGTCTATCATCCGCGTCAGAATGCGGTGCGCGCGAGACGCCTGGATGTGGATTGAAGACCTCGTCAGCGAACTCGAGCGGCTGGGAAGCTCTGAAGTCTACCCTATGTTGAAACGCCGCGACGAGAAGTACGTCACCGAGAAAGCCTATCTGAACCCGAAGTTTGTCGAGGACGTCCTTCGTGACGTGATCCTGTTCCTGCGGAGTGACAAGCGCGTGCTGTGGTACGAGGCGGAGTGCGAGAATTTTGAATCGATCCACAATCACAGCGCTTATGCCTATCAATGCGAATCCCGGCAGGACTGTGAGCAGTCATGACGGCCTCCGGGAACCCTCAACCTGGGCAGAAGGCCGTGTGCCTCCTCTCCGGCGGTCTGGACAGCAGCACGGCCGTGGCCATCGCCGTTTCCCGCGGTTTCGAAGTCTACGGGCTGACCTTCAGATACGGTCAGCGACACGAAAAGGAGACCCGGTCCGCGTCGGCCGTAGGCAAACATCTTGGCCTGAAGGACCACGTTCTGGTCGAATTCGACCTCCGCAAATGGGGCGGCAGCTCCTTGACCGACGAAATCCCCGTCCCCACCGACCGCGGCTCCGAGGAAATGTCGGCGTCGATACCACCGACCTACGTCCCGGGCCGCAACACCATCTTTCTATCGTTCGGCCTCGCCTACGCGGAGACATTGGGGGCGGACCGGATATTCATCGGCGTGAGCCCGGTGGATTACAGCGGCTACCCCGACTGCCGCGAAGAGTACCTTCGGGCATTCGAGCAAATGGCGAATCTCGGGACGAAGGCCGGCGTCGAGGGCACGGCACAATTCAAGATCGAAGCCCCGCTGCTGCACATGAGCAAGGCCGAGATCATTCGGACGGGTCTCGATTTGGGTGTTGATTACTCCCTCACCTGGAGCTGCTACCAGGGCGGCGAAGACGCCTGCGGCCGGTGCGATAGCTGTTTGCTGCGGCTGGAGGCGTTCCGGCAGGTGGGCATGCGGGACCCGGTGCGGTACGTTGATGAGGGGTTCGGTTAAGGGACGAACGCAGAACACAGATAAACGCGGATGTAGATGTTAGCTGTCAGCTTTCAGCTTTCAGCCGTTAGCGCCGAACCATACAACCTGGATCCCTAAGAACCTAAGAACCTTCTGCCCTCATTTCCCCCGTACTATTACCGGTTTTTGTCGTTGTTCCAGCTTGGCGGGCTTGTTGCTCGCTTGACATCGTTGCGGGCAAGCGGTAGAAGTTAGCCTGGAGCGCGCTTATCCGGGCTGCTGCCGGCGGCGCTGATAGCGCGTTTATCTCTGTCGCTTCGGGAAGGGAAACGTGCGACTCGTAACGTCCTTGCTCTGCCTGGTTCTGGCTTTTCATATAACCCCCAATGCGGGCGCCGCGCCTCTCATAACCGATCAGGGAGACCAGATGGAACCGGACGTCTACGGCGCTTCCGTAGTCTACCGGGACCGTCGGTACGCCGGCACGCTGGGCTATGGCGTGGTCGCGTACGATCTCGTCTCAGGTTCGAAAACTGTGCTTAACCCAACCTGGTCCGCCGACAATCGCCCGGCTGTTGGTGAGAGCCGGGCTGTCTGGTGCGATCGTCGGTGGAACGGGAGTTTTGGGATTGTGTCCACCGTCATAGGGTCGGGCGTGGAGGATGTAATCGTCCAAAGCGGCGCCTCGGCGTGGGGCCTGGACGTCAACGACCGCTGGGTCATGTGGTATCGCTTTGGCCCCAATGGCGAGACCAGTATAAACACTTTCAGCTTCGCGACGTCGAGCCACGGCGCGCTGGAGCCAACGCGGGACTCCGGCGGCTACTACGACGTCTCGACGCACCTGGACCATACATCGGACCGGGTGATGTACCGAACGATGGCGGGAGCCTACGTGGCGATAGATCTCGCGAGTGGCCTCGTGCTGCCATCGACAGTGGCGGAGTATGAGCTGTCGTCCCATGCATTCTACAACGGCTGCTCTGTATGGGATGAGATAGGCCCGCAGACAGGTTGGGACGTCCATATCTCGAACGCCGCAATAACTACCATTGGCGCCGCCAAGTTCCAGCAAGACGGAATCGCCGTCAGCCACACGTCGAAAGTCGTCACTGCGGTTTTTCAGGGGTGTTTTTACGCCGAGGAGCCCGACAGGTCATCAGCGGTTCGGGTGGTTTCCAACACTCCCGTGCAAGTCGGACAAAATGTCCGTATCCAGGGACGGACGAATACGGCGGCGGATGAACGGGAGGTCCTGGCGGATTTGGTGTCGCCGGGAGACGCCACCGCCCAGGTTCTTCCGCTGGGGATGTCGAACCGGGTTGTCGGCGGAGGTCCGCGGGGCTACCAGAGCGGGGTTGCCGGCGGGGCCGGACTCAACAACATTGGGCTGCTCGTGAGCGTCTGGGGCAGGGTCACGCAAATCGGCGGCGGGTATCTCTATATCAACGACGGCTGCGACCTGGGGGACGGCACTCTTACAGGCAGTCAGGAGAATGTTGGGATTCGGGTGATATGCGACCCGGCAGATCATGATACCGGGGACTACCTGGTCGTAACGGGGATCAGCTCGTGTTTCAGGAATCCCTCCGGCGGCATTCAGAGGCGGATACTGACGAGAGGCGCAGGGGATGTGAGGTAACGGGTGTTGGGTGTCAGAAGACCCGCGCATAGCAGGGGAGTCCGCAGCCTGGTAAATAATACCTGTTTTCCGGCGGCCCACGCTCCGTTCACAATATGACACCTTGACAGGACCCTTCAGGAATATCATGCTGGCTGTAACCGTTCACAAGAGGCGGTGTAGATGCTTCGGCTTGTAGTTCGAAGCCGAAGCTAACGTAACGTGTCCGCAAGGTGGGCTTCGGCTCTAAAGAACGAGCCGAAGCATCGTAAGCACTTCGCCCCAAGAGGGCAGGAGGAGAAAAGGATGAAGAAGGTCTTTGCAGTAACGGCAGTCCTTGCGCTGCTGTGCCTGGGTGGAATCGCTCAGGCGGATGTGTTCAATATGGGTGAGGGCCTGACGAACCTGGAAACGGTCACTGTAGGCGATCCGGGAAACGTCGGCGAACTCTCCGGCTTAGGGGCTGGGGGATTTGGTCCCAACAGAATCTGCGGGGCCGTAAATTACGTCTACAATATCGGCAAATACGAAGTAACCACGGCGCAGTACTGCGATTTCCTGAACCACAAGGCCCTGGCTGACCCCTATGGGTTGTATGGCTATTTCATGGGGCCATATGAGCCAGGCTATCCCTTCTGTAACATTCAGCGCCACGGCGAATGGGGCAGCTTCTCGTATACGGTCGGGGATGGCTCCAGCCAAGATGTGGCCGCCTGGGGTAACAGGCCGATTGTCGGGACGACCTATTGGAACGCGCTTCGTTTCATTAACTGGGTGAATAACGGCCAGGGAGACGGCGACACAGAGACGGGCGCATACAGCGAGATTACGTGCGATGGCCGCACGATCCGGAGAAACGCCGGAGCGAGGTGGTTCCTGGCCAGCGAGGACGAGTGGTACAAGGCTGCATATTACAAAGGTGGCGGTACGAATGCCGGATACTGGGACTATGCGACCCAGAGCGATATACACCCGAGCAACGTCGGCGCCGACGGCTACTTCGACCCAGGCAATCACGCCAACTACGAGGTTCCTCATGAGCTTTACACTCTCGGCCCCCCTACTGGCGTACGAATGTCGGAGAGTTCGAGAACTCGGCGAGCGCCTATGGGACGTTCGACCAGAACGGCAACGTCTGGGAATGGAACGAATCCATTGTATATAAAAACCCGAATTACGTTTATCGCGGCCTGCGAGGCGGTTCGTACGTTTACAGCGTCGACAACAATGTCCCCGAACTCGAGGCATCGTCCCGCCAGGCAAACGTGCCCTGGGAATATCACCCCAACGTCGGGTTCCGCGTTGCTACAGTTCCCGCGGGCTGGGCGCCCATCCTCGCCATCAATAACAAGGCTGTATATGATCCGATCATGGACATCGCTTCCGCCAAGTACAAATTCATAGTATTTGGCAGGGTGATGATTCTGGAAAGTGGCAACTCCTTCACTGTTGATGACGGCTCCCTCATGCCCGTAAAGGTGGTAGCTCCCGGATTCAGCGGCATCCAGAACGGGGATTATGCCTGCGCTTCGGGCTGGTTCTCTGGACAAGGCTCGAGCCGGGTGTTGAACGCTCAAGCGTCCGACGTTGTGAAGCTGCGGTAGAGGGTCCGGAGTTTCCGAAGTTCCTGAGCCGTCATCGATTGTCGCATTGGCTGGTGGGTTAGTCGGACTTTTGGGCATAAGACGGCGCAGGGCGTAGCCCCTTGCCCTTTGGCCCTTTTACCCCTTACCCTTTCCGCCCGCCGTAGCGAAAGCGAAGGTGGGCTCGCTTTGTTTCGGTTGCCTATGTTGCGGACGGCATCACTAGCCATAGGTATCGGACTCAGACAACGTAGTTCCGCAGCACGAACAGGCAACGGATAAAGTCCTGTACGGGGCGTAGGAGGCGACTCCGATCGCCGATTCCCCGCACAGATATCGGCCTTTGGAAAGGCCTCCTACAGTAAGAGTTTGATCTTCGGCTCTCGTTTTTCGTGCCGAAGCCGACCGCTTGGCATAGACAACCATGACATCGAAGATACACCAGACTGTAGGGGCGAATCTTGTATTCGCCTCGGACGGTGGCAAGCACAGGGTCGAAGACAAGCTTCGCCCCTACAACTACAGTCGCCACTTTCTGATCTTCGGTAGCAGTCGGCTTCTAACCTGATGCGGGAACGGCATCCTAGGAACTCTCTTACGCTGTCACTCCAATCCAGTTCCCGCAGAGGCGTTGCAACCGTGGGCGCTGCGGGAACTGACTCTGGCAAAGTCCGATAGGCTGGTTCAACCATACCGTTCCCGCACGATAGAATAAGCCGGTGGAGGGCGTCAGGCGTCATTTCGGAGCGAAGCGAGAAATCTGCTCTTGAGCACGACCTTGCGCCCGGAAAAAGCAGATTCCTCGTCGTTCCTCCTCGGAATGACGTCCTCCGAGGCTTCTTTTGGTGTACATTGGGAATGACATTCCCGTAGAACCGAACTCTCACTCCCCTGGCCGGGAGCATCGTTTGTAGTCATTAGCCACAGATGGACCTCCCCCTAACCCCCTCCCACGGGGAGGGGGGATTTGCCCCCTCT
>JAUSGG010000082.1 GCA_030649165.1 Armatimonadota bacterium | reverse complement strand
CGCCATTGAGGTTGGCGTTTCGCGAAAACAAGCCAACCGCACACGAAAAGAACAGAACAATAATGGATTCAGGCCCAGCCGACCATACTTGCCGGCGCAACAAATGCTTGCCGCAGGTGGATAGTCGGACAGGCTCCTAGGAGTCGGAAGAGTCGGAAGAGTCGAAGGAGTCGAGGGCTCCCTCTCCCTATGAGGGAGAGGGCTGGGGTGAAGGTGGAAGTCCAGGGACAGATAAGGGTGGGGGAGTAATGCCGACTTACGTATGTCGCCGGACGGCGAAGCCGATAGTTGTTGACGGTGTTCTCAACGATGCAGCGTGGAACGACGCCGAGCCGGTCCGTCTGCGCCTGCACGACGATTCCGGTTTCCCCAAAATGGATACGCTCGCGCGGCTGTGCTACGACGACCAAGACCTTTATGTTGCCTTCGATTGCCGTGATACGGAAATCCAGGCGACCATAGCTGAGAAGGATGGTCCGATATTCAACGAGGAAGTGGTCGAGGTCTTCATCGATCCCGACTCGGACGAGCTGACCTACTACGAGTTCGAGGTCAGTCCGCGAAACACGATCTTCGACGCCATCGTCCTCAACCCGAACGGCAACGAGGGCCAGATCGACACGAAGTGGGACTGCTCCGGTCTGCGGACCGCCGTCCATCTGCAGGAAAGCGGCGATTGGGCGGCCGAGCTGGCAATACCGTTCCACTCACTCGAACGGACGCCAAACAGGCCCCCCAAACCCGGCGACCGCTGGCGGATGAACCTTTACAGGATCGAGCGGGTCCCGGTTCAGGAATACATGTGCTGGTCACCGACGCTCGCCGAACCAGCGAATTTCCACGTGCCGGGTAAGTTCGGGGTTCTGGAATTCGCGTGAGGGAGAAGTTACTACCCCATTCATCGTCCCTTATAACTCATCCCAGCCTCATCTGCCAGCCGAGCGCCCTGTAACTCCCCGTTTCCTCCGTCGTACGTACGGGTAAAGAAGTAGCGCGAAGTAAGCGTACGTTCATTCGTAAAGGAGGCGCCCTATGCCCAAGAAGTTAATAGCTGTGCTGGTCCTGTTGACCTTCGTAGTTGCCTTCGGCGGCGTCGCCGTAAATGCGTCACTCATTGGCGACGCCGTGAAGATTTTCGGGATCGGGTTCGCGGTGTCCAAGTTCGGCGGACAGATAAACAAGTTCATCAACACGCTGCTGAACCAGCGTGGCGTCAAGTGGGAGGGCACGACTAAGGTTGTGCCTATCATTTCTATCGGACGCGGGGCGTACGTGGGGGCCGCGCAGGTTGCCGGCGCGCCCGACATTGTGAAACAGACCAAGGCGGTGGGGCAGGGGGAGGGCCGCATCGGCGACCTTCGAGGCAAACTTCTGGTTCCCATGTCCACCACCAACCCGCTTAAGGGGATTAAACGGGTCAAAGGTGTTGGCGTCACCGCCATTGTAGACTTCAGGATATAAGGGGGAGGGACGATAGATGAGAGCTAAAACGGCATTCATTACCGCAGGGGTATGTATTCTCGCGCTTGCCGCGATCGTAACCCTTCCTGTCGCCCCGCAGTTGAACCGGAGTGGGGTGACGATTGTTCCCGCTGTATTGGCTCAGGACCTCGCCGCAGAGGCGCGTTCCGCGGTCATCGGCGGGGCTACAGTCGGAGAAGTCCTTCTGCAGGGGAAGCCCGTTCTGCGGATTCGCTCCTCCGCGGGCGGACTCAGCCCGGTGGAACGCGCGGACGTGGTGGCGCGGAGGCTCAACAGCCTCGCTTCCGCTTCCGGTTCGCTGCAGTTCCACTCGGGGATGTTCAACGGGCAAGCGGCAGTTCTGGCGGACGATCATCTGATCGTCACCGCTGACAGCTTTCATGCGGCGTTGAACGGAATGACCACAGCCGCTTTGGCGCAGGAGTGGACCGGCAATCTGAACTCCGCGCTGCCGAGCACGGTGGCAGGCCAGGCCGCAGGCCCATTCGATACGTCAGACGAGAATCAGGTGCAGAAAGCCGTGCCGATCATCAGTATCGGCAGCGGCCTGCGAGTCGGTCTGGCCCTCGTGACGGGACCATCTTCTCAAGTCGAGAAAGTCAAAGTGGTGGCGCAAGTCGAGGGCGATTTCAGAGGCGTGCGTATCCGGGCGTTCGTGCCAGTGGAAACCGAGAGTCTCAAGGAACTGCATCGGGTGCCCCAGACCAGCATCGCCGGAATTGCGGATATAAAGCTGTGAGGGGTGGGGTGGGAGTTGAAGGTTGAGAGTTGAAAGTTGAAAAAAACCCCACCCCAGCCCTCCCCTGAATGGGGAGGGAGTTCCCCCTCCTCTCAGGAGGGGGTTAGGGGGAGGTTACCCAGAACCCAGTTCTCACAACTCAGAACTCAAATAAATGGCAGCGAGCAGAGCCCGCTGCCATTCTAGATCGTTCGTATCAACCGTAATCCGTCCGGCTTGGTAGCCTAGCGGTTAGTTCCTCAGGAGGGCTGTCTTCTGCGTCTTCCGCCACCATGGCTGGCTTCGCCGCCTTTACGCCCCGCCAATCGGGCCTCCTCGCTAGTCCACTCATGGGCAGTGCCCTTCTCGTGAGCGGCCATTCCACCCTTCCGGGCAATCTGGCGCTGCTTCTCACGATCCATCGAAGCGAATCCTCGCTGACGAGTGGACATTGGTCCACCTCCTCTCTATCTCAACTGCAGAGCTTTTTTACCTCATGCTTTTACCCCGGTCGCCCATCCCCTAAACAGTCGTGGAAGTTTTTTGCAGGTATTTTTGCAGCGCTGGTGGCCCAGACACAAGCTAATGACCCTCCCGTCCGGCGGCTGGTCGGGAGGGTCATCAGTGGATTCCGAGAGTAACGCATTACTATGGAGGCGTGACGACAATCTCGCCCACGTTCTTGGCTTCCGCGACGCCGAGCGTCACGCCGGCCAATCTCACTGTGTCGGCTGAATACCCGCCCTGCTCAGGCACGATCACTACTTTGATGTCGTATGTTCCGGGGAGTAGCGCGCCTATAGTGAACGTAGCCGTAGTCCGCGTCGGCTCGTCAAGCGTGGCGGCCGCGGAGTTCACGAGTGTAGTCGTGCCCGCGGTGTACGCCTGGACCGTGACAGAGGATCCCTCAGACAGGGCGAAGGCCGCGGCGGCTGCGTCTTTGAATGCGAGAGAGCCGCTGATGCCTCCCACAATATTCTTCGGGACCATCGCGATTATCGGCTGCAGCTTGTACGAGCCGTTCCCCGTCTCTACTATGGACTCTTTGCCGTTGAAGTCGAGCAGCAGGGCAGCCGCCCCGCCCTGGGCGACATCGAACTCGTGATTCAGCTTGATCCCCGTCTGGTCGAGATTATTGAGATCGACGGGATGGGTCTGGCCGTCGATAACGACGTCTACCGATTCGACGAACAGGCGGACCATCGTGTAATGACCCGCCGTGAGCGGGACGTCAAGCAGGAGATAGTTGGCGACAGTGCTTGGATCGTCATCCTGATCGAACTTGGCCTGAAAGTCCATCAGGTTGAGCTGCAAAGCCGGCGAATACTCTTTTAGAGTGACCCAGCCATTTGCCTCACTGTGGACTTCGATCTTGGTGATGGCCACGTTGATCGCTTCCGCGTCGATAGGGGCGTCCGTGATGAAAAGCTGCAGGCTCGATGAGCCGCCGCTTCCTCCACCACATCCGGCCAGGGCAGTGAGCAGGAGCGCCGAAATTGACATACACACAAGAAAACGCATCGGAATCTTTTCTCCTTTCGAGGACGCGACAGCGCGCGCTGGTCCCCATGTCTATGTATGAACGCTTCATTCTATCCAAGAAAGTCGTCCATGTAAACATGTTCCACAGTATTGCCCGGACTGACCTGCGCGAGATACCGGAGTCCGGTGATCCGAGGCGATTAGGACCATCGTTTGCACTTATCAGCAGAGATTGACCTCCCCCTAACCCCCTCCCACAGGGAGGGGGGACTTGCCCCCTCTCCTTTCAGGGGAGGGTTGGGGTGGGGTTCAGACGGGTTATGCCTTCCACAAACGATGCTCCTGTCCGGGCGAATTGGGACAGGCGAATTGGGTCGTGTCAATATTAGTGTGTAAAATCAAGTTTGGGTGTTTCCTTCCAGTCGTTGTTTCTTTGCCAGAACAGGCCGTACAGAAGTCGGTAGCAGCTCTCCCTGTTCTGAAATCCTGCCCAGCCGTAGGACCTGCTGCGA
>JAUSGG010000081.1 GCA_030649165.1 Armatimonadota bacterium | reverse complement strand
CGCCATTGAGGTTGGCGTTTCGCGAAAACAAGCCAACCGCACACGAAAAGAACGGAACAATAATGGATTCAGGCCCAGCCGACCATACTTGCCGGCGCAACAAATGCTTGCCGCAGGTGGATAGTCGGACAGGCTCCTAGCAGCCTCCGGGTAGATTCGAGGCAGTATGTTGACCTCCCCCTAACCCCCTCCTAAGAGGAGGGGGGACTTCCCGATCCATCGGGACTGGGGGGAGGTCATACGTCGTGATTGGACATCATCAGGTGTCTGCTAGTTTAGAACAATAACATCCGTCTGCCGTCTTGGCCGGACAAGGCTTTTCGGAAGGCCGTCGCGGATTTCAACGGAGCTCATTCCGGTTACAGCCACGAACTTGCCCGCGGGCGGGGGCGTGAAGCCGTTCGCGGCTACGCCTATCTCCGAGGCGGTTCCGCCGTTCAAGTAGAACCTGTTGGTCGTGATGGAAGTGACGGTCCCGAATGTGGTAACGAGCAGACCTATATTGTTAAGTCCGTAGCCCCCCGAGATTCCAGGCGTACCGGGGCAGTCCGAGCCGCCAAGCGCGGCGGCGTTCAGAGCCATCGGAGGCGGCGGGGACTGTTGTTTCATCAGAATTCGAATGCTGGATGCGTTGATCTGACGCTCGCCGTTCACCGTCGCCAGGGTTCCCGTCACTTCGATATTGTCCCCTTCGCTGACCTGGCCGGAATAGCCGACTATCTTGATGCCGCTCGTCCGGTTTCGTTCCTCGATGTAACAGTACTTGGCGCCGTCGTTTCCGGTCGCCACGACGATCTTGCCCCACATCCGAACCGTCGCGCCGTCCGGGTTCCGCTCCTTGAGATGTCTCGGCGATTCGAGAGCGGGGGAGGCGGCGTTTTCCACGGCCGGCAGCACGTTCAGTTTGCCGTACCCCCAGGCGACGTCCGGAACCTGGCCGGTGAAGTTGTCGGCCAACGCGCTGCCGTATATCAGCTCGTCCACCTGGTCGGGATCGAGGGCCGGGTTGGTCTGCAGCACGAGGGCCGCCGCCGCCGCGACGTGCGCGGCGGCGGAACTGGTGCCCCCAAATGCCTTGTAAGTCCCGAACGGATTGTCCGCATCTTTCGAGCAGAGCGCGAAGACATCGCTGTTGCCGGGCGCGCAGAGGTCAACGGTATAGTCGGAGGTTGAAATGCTGGGACCCTCGCTGCTGTAGAGGCTGAGATCGCCGCTCTTCACGTAGATGCCCCTCGTAGAGTAGGATCCCGCGACCAGAGCGGAGCGCGCGGTAGCCGGCCAGGTCGTCGTATAGTTGGTGTCTACGTTGTCCTGGAAGATCGTGCCGCCCGACCAGACGTTCAAGTTGTCCGACACATAAGCGTGGAAAACAATGGGCGAACCGGAGTTGTTGGTTACGCGGATTTTCCAATAACCGGTCGTCACGCCGGACGCGCGCGCGATGTTGATATCGAACCGTCGAGTATACAGGGCGGACTGCAGAATGCCGTTAGACCAGTACAGGTTGCCCGACGAGTCCGACCTGAACGTCGCGTCGCCAGGCAAATCGTATATGAGACCCGATGGGTTGACGAGCCTTACCGCCGCCGCGTTGGTGCGGTTGGTCCAGATGACGCTCAGATAGACGCTCGTGATGCCCCGGCCGACCGGAACGTTTACCGTGATGTCCCTGGTTGCGCCGGAGGGCGCGCTGACGCGGGCGTGTTTCTTCACGTTGGCGAGATTGCCGGCGGGGGCGATCTGCACTATGCCCTTGGCCGATTCGTCGTCTATCATCTGCTCCAGGGGAGAGGAGCCGTCCATGAATTGGTACGTCCAGCCGCCGAACTCATAGAGCATCACCCTGGCTCCCCGCTGCTCCGCCCACGGTATGTACGACGTGTACGAATTCGCGAACCGGTCGGCGACGATCATCTCCGCGCCGGAGGCCAGACCGACGAACTTGCGCAGGCCCGGCGTTTCGCCACAGATGATTCCGCAGACCGATGTCCCGTGTCCGGCGGTGTCGGCCGGGCTTGAGATCAGATTGACGCCGCGGACGCGCGTGACGCCGCCCGCGCCCATGACCGCGGCGATCTTGCAGGAGCCTAATGCGACGAGCGTTTCGCCGAGGTCGAGCGCGGAGTTGTGGTTGGAATCCTGAACCACGAAAACCCGCTCCCCATACACGGGCGTCGATTCGCCGAAGCCGACGCCGAAATCCCTCGCTCCGCTGCCGTTAGCGTCGTTGAACAGCCAGTCCTGCGAGGCCACAAATGCGCCGCTGCCGTTGGTCACCGTGCCCTTGTAGTCCTTTGCGGAGCCTTTCAGATAGTTGAGCAACTCGCCGCCGTCGGCCGATCCGTTTCCGTTCAGATCGACTGCGTCGATTCCCTTGTCGAACAAGCCGTTCGAGTTCGCGTCTATCCAGTTGTAATCGGGACCGTCGGCTCTCCACAAGCCCGGATGGAAAACATCGACGCCGGTGTCGAAGTCGGCTATCACCACGCCCTGCCCGGTGGTCGGTTGTCCCGTCGGGGTCAGCCGCGACCACGCCGCGACGGCGCCCGTCTCCTGAGCGCTTATGTCCAGGCACGGCAGAACGCTTGGATGCCAGTCCGAGTCTATGAAGTCAACGAAATCGAGCTCCGACAGCTTCTCTATGGCGGACCACGGGATGCGCGCCGGACCCCCTCCCGGCAGATGCAGTTTCCTATTGGAATGTACGCCAAGCTGCGACAGATATGCTTCTTCGGCGCTCGTCAGAGGGCGCCGACAAACAATGGTTCCGTTGACTCCATTTGCGTCGGCATGCGGACCGGCGTCGTACGAGAGCAAGCGCTGATACTGCTTGTGCATCGAATACAGCAGCGCGAGTGAAGAGTCGAGCTTGTGGAGAGAAGGTTTGGGGTCTGCCGCGGCGGATACCGAGACGACAAGAAACGTTGCGGCGACAAGAAGGAGTAGAGCCGGGGCCTTCGGCCAGTTCAGACTCAACACCGCGACGCCTCCTGTCCGAATTCATCGGGAAGGGTTGTGTGGAATATGACCGTCGCAGAGGCAGGAGCCTCGCCCCTGCCTCTGCGACGGTCAACGGCAAACCTGCTCTAAGAGAAGGTTTACCAGAGATATGGAGTTGCGTGTCCGGTTCCGCTGTACTGTCCGCTGAACGGATTTCCGCGGTTGCCTCGCGCTCCATCAGTCGCGTACTGTTTGAAGAACTCAGGCGTACCGGCGTGATCGCGGTTGTCGAAATCGCTCAAGTCGTCGCCGCCGATGGGTTTGACTCCCAGCGAGTTATAGTCGGTTGTGAAGCTGGTGTAGACAACGGACGCCCACTTCCAGTCCACTCTCGCGCCCGGCGTATCCGTGAAGAACTGCCCCGACCATTTCACCGGGTTGATCCCGCCGGGCAGTCCGACCGGGAGCTGGAATGCTAGACCGGAGAGGAACGCCTTGGGCCTGTGCACGGCAGGCAGCGTGGTGACCCAGATATGGTTCTCCGAGTCATAGGTGGCGCTCGCGGTGGTCACGCCGGGGTTGAACGTAACCAGCGCGTCGGGAACCGGGATCTCATATTTAATGCCTGAGGCCGAGAACTGGATCATCTGATTGACGAACCAGATGTTGACGGGGTTCGCAATGTCCGTATTCCTCTTCAGGTTGATGCAACTGTTGAACCATATCCAGTTGCCCGCCCCGATAGCCTTGTTGTTGAAGTGGGACTTAAGCGTTTCAACGGGCGCGGACTTGTTGATGCTGATCGCCTTCTGGGCGACGGGACCAAGGTTGTTGGCGTTGTCCGTCGCGCGAGCTCTCACCGTAGTCGTCTTGTCCAGCGTAAATGGAGCCGTGTAAACGCGCCAGTTGTTGTCGTTGAGGTCATATTCGATCTTCTGGACCCCGCTTCCATTCGCGTTGTCAATGCCCTTCAGGGTAACCACTACATTCGTAACGTACCAGCCGTGCCTGAGATCGCCACTGAGGCTGAATGTCGTGGTTGGGGCCAGCTTGTCTATCTTGACCAACTGCTGAACAGGCGCTCCCTGGTTGCCGGCGTTATCAATGGCACGGCTCCTCACAATGAAGGATCCGCTCTGGGTCAACTGGAACGGCGCCGTATAGACGGTCCAGTTGTTGTCGTTGAAATCATACTCTATCCGCGCAATCCCGCTTCCTCCCTGGTCCACGGGCGTGATCGTAACAGTCACATCGCTGTTGTACCAATCGTTCTGCAGCGTTCCACCGAGCGCGATAGTGGTCGTCGGCGGGGCCTTGTCGATCTTGACCTCTTGCTGAGGCATGGCCGATTGGTTGTTGGCGTTGTCCAGACAACGGGCGCGGACGACCTTGATTCCGTCCTCGTTCACGGCGAACGGGCCGTTGTAAGTCCTCCAGTTGTCGTCGTTGAAATCGTATTCCACGGTCTGGAGACCGCTGCCGCCTGCATTGTCCTCCGCGGTAAGCGTGACGGCGACTTCGCTGTTATACCAGCCGTCCTGTGCGCTTCCGTCAAGGCTGATGGAAATGGTGGGCGCGATCTTGTCTATCCTGACCTCCTGCTGGACGGCGGCCTCTTCGTTATTGGCGACGTCAAGGGAGCGCGCCCGGACTAGGGTCGTCCCTTCCTGGCTGACCGTGAACGATCCTGTGTATGGTATCCAATTGCCGTCGTTGAAGTCGTATAGGGTGACAAGCACACCGCTACCGCCCAGGTTGTCCTCAGCCATCAGAGTCACCGTCGCGTCGCCCGCATACCAGTCGTTCTGCAGGTTTCCAGTTAGTCCGATGGTCGTGATGGGCGCGGAGATATCTATCTTTACCGTCTGCTCGACCGGGACCTCCTGGTTATAGGCGTTGTCGGTCGCGCGGGCCCTGACAACCACGATTCCATCATCAGTAAGAGTGAACGGTCCTGCGTAGGGCCGCCAAATGCCGTCGTTGAAATCGAACTCAACGGATTGAACTCCGCTGCCGCCCGTGTTATCGAGGGCGTCGAGCGTGATCACCGCGCCGCTGTTGAGCCATCCGTTTTGCAGATTGCCGGCCACGTTGATCATTGTTACCGGCGCCAGGTTATCGATTTTCAGCATTTGTCCGGCGGCGTCGCCGACGTTACCGGCGTTATCCTTGGCGCGCCCGCGCACAACTGTCGTGCCGTCCTGGTTCACAACGAACGGGGCGGTGTACGCCTGCCAGTTGCCGTCGTTGAAGTCGTATTCGATGGACTGGACGCCGCTGCCGCCGTCGGCGTCGGCGGCGCTCACAGTGATCTGCGCGTCGCCCTTGTACCAGCCGTTCCGCGATTGACCGTTTACGCTGATAGTCGCCGCCGGCGCGGTCTTGTCTATCTTGATCTCCTCCTGGACCGGAGGCTCTTCCTGGTTGTTTGCGTTATCCACCGAGCGGGCTCTGAGAACACGGGGGCCCTCCTCCGTAATGGTAAACGACTCCGAGTACTGGACCCACTGCTCATCGTTGAAGTCATACTCCGTCAGCATTACGCCGCCGCGGTCGTCAGTCGCCGCGAGAGTAACGGCCACGTCAGTGTTGAACCAGTCGTTGACCTTGTTACCATCGAGAGTAATCGCCGTGACAGGCGGGAAAGTGTCGGGCGGTGGAGGCGGCGGGCCGACGATGACGGCCATCGGGTCCATTGGGCCGCCCTCGATGCCTCCGACTACGCTGTGCACCCTGTAGTAGTACGTGCCATTTGCCAAGCCTGAGTCCATGTAAGACCCGGCATTGACGGTAGCTATGGGCGCGAATGGTCCATCAGGCGCGGCGCTGCGATAAACGCGGTAAACCGTATGGTCTTGCGTTGTCCAGGTCAGTTCGACCGAATCTCCTGACGCGATGGCGGTGACCGAAGGAAGAGCGATATTGCGGACGCGCAAAACGCGGACGTACTCTCCCGCGGCGCGAGACTCCAGCCCGCTGATGGCGTAGAGACCCGACACGAAACCGCCCTCGGCGGGTACGGCGTACGTGCCGCCTTCGGCGGTCCACGTCACTTTGACACCGTTAGGCAGTCCTTCGCCGTTGATCATGTCGCTTCCATCGGTGATGTACATCACTCTGGAATTTGCGTCCACCTGGGTGACTCTGCCCCAGGCTGTAACGAACAGACCGATGTTGGAAAGGCCCGAGGAATTGGGGTGAGTAACTCCCGGAGTGCGGACGTTAAACGCAGCCCCGCCAAGGGCGAGACTGTTCATCGCCCAGGGATTCGGGACCGGCCCGGAAGGCGTGACTATGACCAACCCTGCGTCCCCCGCGACGATCTCGCGCTCGCCATCGGCGCCCGTTGACACAACGCCGGAGACGTTGACGATTGCCCCCCGCGTCGGAGACGCGCTTCCGGAACAGGACACTCGTATGCCGCTTATCCGTATCGCGTCCTCCACATACAAGACGTTCGGAAAATCGGCCCGGTCGGCCGCTACTGTCACGTTGGAGATGGTAGCCGAAGCTCCATCAAGCAGCGTCTTGGCGTACGCAATCGTGCCGGCCGTGACTGTTTCCAAATATCCTCGATATCCTTGGGGGTCATACGCGGGTCCCGAGTCTACGTCGATCACCACCTCGGCTCCGACGGTGCGGACCTGCCCGATGACCCGGTTCACCCTTTGGTTACCGTTGACTGCGGTGGTACAATACACCTTCAGCGTTTCAGGGGCGGAGTCCTCGCCTATGATCGCGTAAGCTCCGGAACCGTCGGTTCCCACGGACACTATTCTGTTGCATTCAAGCTTCACGCCGGCGCCGTCATTTGCGCCCGATGAGTTAGCGGCGATCAGCGCAGCTATGGAAGTGTACGAAATCGCCGGCGGAAGTGGGTCGGGGGTGGGCTGCTCGAACGGCCATATACTCGCCCTTCCCATACTGGCGGAGCTTACGGTCGGGTCCGTCAGCTCTGCTTTCCACTGCCACGGTGTGGGGGCCAGATAGCCTTTCAATACCTTTGCGTATTGGAGCAGTTCGCCGCCGGCGTTGAAATAGCCGATCACGCGAGCATCGAGAATGGTCCGCTCGCCGGTCGCCAGTGTGCCCATTACTCCGTCGATGTCGACTACAAAGCCCATGCGCAAAACACTTGGGGGCTTGACACTGACTACGATCCGGCTGTCGCTCGCCCACGGCTCTCGAACAACAAAATAGGCCGGCTCCTGCCGCGCTTTGATTTTGTCCACTATGACTGCGTCGAGGTACACGTGAATTCCGTCCGGCTGAGCGCAGGCGTGAGCTATCGTGCCCGGTCGCTGCATCCAACTCGGCGAGGCGGCGGCCGAAAGAGAGAAGATGAATGCAGCCAATGCGGCAATGCATAACGTTAGCAGAAGCTTCTTTGGGTTCATTCCTTTTCTCCTGTATTCCGAGGGCCGGATTTCGCCACAGTGGGTTGCGTTGGCAAGCCGGCCGAGGCGTGAACGTACGCAGGCTCGCGGACACCCGCGTGTTTCAGTCGCCCGGAAATGCTTTGCGAGTCTACAGCGCTAAAGACTCGCGCGGTTCGCGATAAGAGGGGTGTTGCAGCTTACAGGCAAACGTGCGCGGCGATTCCGCTGGGACACGTTTAGCTCAAGGGGTCAACCCGACGAATTGCCGGGCCGGCAGACTTCCTTTTCTCCTTCTCCTTGGCGCCTTCTTGCTTGTTGCCGTCACGCGAGCGCCACTGCGGTTGACGGCTTTGCCTTCCCTCTGTCGTATCTATTTTGCTGATACAACTGAGCCTAGTGTAACCTGATGAGTCTGTTCTTGTCAAGACATAGCGACGAAAACTGGTATTTGTACCAGACTTCTGAAAAAGATGACAAGCAGACAATAACATCGGCTTGCCGAGAATTCCCTCTCCCTGGAAGGGAGAGGGCAAGGGTGAGGGTTGAACCGACCTCCAACCTCTAACTTCCAACCTCCATCCGCCCCCTGCTAGCACACGGCTGTGAGAACCGAGGCCGCGAAGGCGAGCGCGAAAGTGCCCATCAGGCCGGCGTCCGGGGAATAGTAACCGCCCGTAATGTACTTGGGGCCGTCCACCGAGCAGGTGATGAGGCCCATGTTGCAGAGCTTGCCTGCAAACGGCAGCCCGAACACTGACGCCGAGGCGAGGTTCCATCCCGCGTGTAGTCCTATCGGCATCCAGATGGCCCCGGTTGCGAGCCGGCAGTGCGCCGCCATTATGCCGAACAGGAATGCGTTCATCGTGAACAGGACGGGTAGTTGGGCGTGTTTGAGCAAGTGGAAGATGGAAAATATGAGCGCGGATCCTATGATCGCCGGCGATGCGCCGACTTTGTTGTAGAGGATGGTGAATACGTACCCGCGCATGATCAACTCTTCGAATATGGAGGCGTTCAGAAAATCCGTTAGTCCGCCGCAGAACGTGGGTAGCGACTTATAAAAGTCGCCGGAGAACCGTGAGGACTGGACGCGAAACCATCCGGAGGCGTAGCCCACCGAGAATACAAGCGTGACGGTGGCGAACGCAATCGCAGCGCCTTGGGCGATGCATGAGCTGGGGTGCAAATCCATCCGGATGCCTATGGTCGCCAGGGATTCCCTGTCTATATAAAGGCAGAAGACGCCCGTAACCACACAGGCCGTAACCAGTGGGATGCAAGCAGCTAATGCCATCAAGAATGCCCGCACCGCGTGACTCACCGGCAGTCTGCTCGCGCATCGGCTCAGGCTCCAGTAGGCGCGATGGGCCGCCTCCAGGGCCAAGCCGACCACGATCAGATAGACCGTGACCCGCAGCCATGGGTCCAATTGTGCCGTCAGCATAGTGTTCCCAATCCTTCGCTAGGCTTGACGCTTATGATTGGTATTCCATAGTCGGCCCAAGCTTATCCGTATTAAGTTTCGCAAATGGCGGGCACGTAGCCTTGTAAGAGTTCAGGCTTGGCGAGTACGTATCTCTTCGCTGCTCACTTTCGGGAGATGACGAGCGTAATCCCCTCTCCCTTGAGGGAGAGGGTTAGAGCCTGCCCTGAGCGCAGCGAACGGGGTGAGGGTGAAAGTTCTCTCCATTTCTGAACTGTTACGTAGCCTTGACAGTCTCAAGGCTGGGCTATATATTGGAACTAGGGTGGTATGCGCGATGTTCTGTCGCCGCGGCAGCAAATCCCCTCTCCCTATGAGGGAGAGGGTTAGAGCCTGCCCTGAGCGTAGCGAACGGGGTGAGGGTGGGAGCTATGTCCTACGATCGACGTGTGTGGCTAACCATAAGACGAAGACTTCGGTATCTTTTCCCGTTGCTTATCGCGCTGTGGCTTGTCAACACCTGCGGCTATCAGTCTCACGTGGCATCCGAACAGCCCGCTTCGTCCTTTACTCTCATCTATACGACGGACATGCAGGGAACCACTGACCCGTGCGGGTGACCTGGCAACAGGGCGGGCGGTCTTGCTCGCAGAGCCACTCTGATTAAGAAGCTTCTCGGCATATACCCCAACTCCGTCGTAATCGACGCCGGCAATATGTCCCTTCCCGACCGGATGATGCCAGTGGCGTTTCCCATCCTGAAGTCGATGCAGTACTGCGCCGTGGGTGTGGGGCGGCCCGATTACAATTCCCTCGACCGCTACATCGCCGCCGCCAAAGACGCAGGCGTTCCGGTGGTGAACGTGGGCGCCCGGGACAAGGATGGCGTAGTCCCTTATCTGATCAAGCAGGTTGGCGGGGTTCGAGTCGGGATCATCTCCTATGGATTCGCGCCGCCCGATCAGGAAGGACTCGAACTCCGGAAGCGGCGGTATACGGCGCTGAAAGAAGTTCGCGAAAAGTCCGATTTTCTCGTCTTGATGGATGAGGGCAGCGTCACCGATGAGGACTGGATCAAACGCCAGGCCGAACGTTGGGGAGCTCCCGATGCGATCATTGGTAACCGGCTGGGTATGAGCCTTCTCGCCCAGCACAGAGTCATAGGGAAAACCTGGGTCCTGCCGTCGACGCCACAGACCAAAAAGATCGGGCTGCTCGAGGTCAGAATCGAGCCCGGCAAGGACCCTCAGATGAACTACTCGCAGGGCAATCTCAACGAAGCGGACGTTCCCGAAGACCCGGTCGTGAAAAAGGCCCTCGACGACTATGCGGCGGCCGAGATCCAGCGAGCGGCCGCTCAGAGCGCCGCCGTCAACCAGAAGCTGGGGTCAACCGCGCAGCCTGCCGTAGTTACGAAGAGCGGAAGCGCCGGAACCACCACAAGCGGCGTTTATTACGATTCGAGAACCTGCGCGCCTTGTCACAAATCGCAGTATGAATCATGGGCGGCGAGCAAGCATGCGTCCGCGGTGAAGACGCTCGTAGCCAAGGGCAGGGACATGCCCGCCTGCCTCAATTGCCACTCCGAAAGATACAGACAGACGTCGGCCTACCTGCCATCCGACCAGGGCTTCAAGCTCGGCGTCGAATGCGCTTCGTGCCACAGCAGGGTACTTCCCCACGGTCCAGCCGGACCGGACAAGAGCATCGAAGGCGACAAGATCGACCTCAACACCTGTCGGGTATGCCACGACAAGGAACAAAGCCCCGATTTCGAGAAGGACCACAAAAGCTATTGGAAGCGAACGCGGCACGATGACGTTCGCGCGAGTCAGTAACTCTTTAGGACTATCGAGCACGTTCGTCGCCCTGCCACCGCTCTCCATCGAACACGAGCGCAATCCCCTCTCCCTTGACGGGGGAGGGTTAAAGCCTCCTGAGCGAAGCGAACGGGTGGGGTTATGTCCAATCGGTCCGATCCGTCCGACTCCTTCGACTCTTCCGTTCTTCCGGCCCAAGTTGACAGTCCCACTGCCGAGCTATATACTTAAGTCAAGGCGCGCGGCCATTTGGCGGGCGCGTCCCTCATCCCAATGAGGTGGCATCAAACATGAGGCGAAGGCTTCGGTACCTATTCCCACTGCTTATTCTACTGTTGATCGCCGCGTGCGGTTTCCAGGTTCCCGCGAGCACACAGCAGCCGGGTTCGTCGTTCACTCTTATCTATACGACGGACATGCAGGGCGGCGTCGAGCCCTGTGGGTGAGCGCATAACAAGGCGGGCGGTCTTGCTCGCAGAGCTACTGCTATCAAGAAGCTGCTGGGCGAACACCCCAACTCCATCGTGGTGGACGCCGGCAACATGTCCCTTGGCGAGAGGCTATTCCCTGTAGTGTTTCCCATGCTCAAATCGATGCGCTATTGCGCCGTGGGCGTGGGGCGGTCCGACCACTTTTCCCTCGACCGATACGTAGCGGCGGCCAAAGACGCGGGTATTCCCGTGGTGAACGTATGCGCTAAGGACAGGGACGGCGTCGTTCCGTACGTGATCAAACAGGTTGGCGGTCTTCGGGTCGGTATCCTCTCCTACGGATTTGCTCCGCCGGAGCAGGATGGATTGGATCTTCGGAAACGCCGCTACCTGGCCCTGAAAGAGGCGCGAGAGAAATCGGACTTCCTCATCCTGATGGACGAAGGCAACGTCGCGAATGAGGACTGGATAAAACGCCAGGCGGAACGCTGGGGGGCTCCCGACGTGATAATGGGCAACATGTCTGCGTTCAGTCTCGGTTCCCAGACGAAAGTCGTTGGAAAGAGTTGGATTCTGCCATCGACTCCGCAGACCAAGTCTGTCGGCGTCCTGGAGGTCAAGGTCGAGCCGGGCAAGGATCCCCAGATGAAATTCTCGCAGAGTTTTCTTAACGAAGACATAGCCGAAGACGAGACGATCAAGAAGGCTCTGGAAGAATACGCGGCGACCGAGAAGAAAAGGTCGGAGGCGATGAGCGCCGCGATGAACCAGAGGATGCTGGAGTCCAGCGGCAAGCCGCCCGCGGCCCCCAACCCCGGCGCGGCGGGTTCTACCGCCCGCGGAGCATACTACGATTCGAGAACCTGCGTGGCTTGTCACAAGTCTCAGCATGAGTCCTGGGCGGCGAGCAAGCACGCTTCCGCAGTCAAGCCGCTGATCGATAAGGGCAGGGACATCCCGGCCTGTCTTGACTGCCACTCCGAGTGGTACAGGCAGACCGGAGCCTATCTGCCCGTCGACGAGCGCTCGAAGCTCGGAGTCGAGTGCGCCTCGTGTCACGGCAAGGTACTTCCGCACGGAGAGGCCGGGCCGGACAAAAGCGTTGCCGGTCCGAGGATAGATCTGGACACCTGCCGCGCGTGTCACAAGCCGGAGCACAGTCCCGATTTTGAGAAGAAGTCGAAGGAATACTGGAAGAAAGCTAGCCACAAGCCGGTGAAATCCACGTAAAACAACGGCGATTCAGGCGATAGCAGGCGGAGTCTTCAAATGAGGGGACGCCGCCTTTTGTCCTTTAAGGACGCGCGTCTAACCCCAACACAGTTCACTTAACGTGGCGCATCCGCCAAGTCCCCCTCTCCCCCTGGGCGGGAGAGGGTTGGGGTGAGGGGGGATCCGCTTAAGTGAACCGTATTGCGTCTAACCCGTTTGCTCCAATAATTGCCGGGGTACATAAGAATGTTAGACGAGCTGCTCCTCCCTCTTCAGGGGGGAGGGGTTTCTCCGGATTGGGAGACTGCTATGCGCATTACGACCACACTTACTCAGATAATCAAGCGTGATGGCCGGGTGGAGCCCTTCGACCCCGCCAAGATCGCTGGCGCGATAGGAAAGGCGCTTAAGGCGGTAGGCCGGCCCGACCGCGCCACCGCTCTCAGGCTTGCCAACATAGTGGTGGGCCGGGTGGAGGATGAGTTCGAGACAGGGGTTCCGCGCGTCGAGGACGTCCAGGACTTGGTGGAGCAGGTCCTGATGCAGGAGGGATATACCGAAGCCGCAAAGTCTTACATCCTCTACCGCGGGCGTCGAGCGGAGGTGCGCGAGCTTAAGCGGTTCATTGGCGTTGAGGACGACCTCAAGCTGGGGGTAAACGCCATCAGCGTCTTGAAGCGCCGGTATCTTGCCAAAGACGACGAAGGTCGGGTCGTCGAAACCCCCTCGCAGCTTTTCCAGCGTGTCGCCCACGCTGTGGCGGCCGCTGACGCAATCTACGGAACTGCCGGGGACGCAGCGCGGACCGAGGAAGAGTTCCTCAGCATGATGTCTTCTCTTGAGTTCATGCCAAACTCGCCGACGTTGATGAACGCCGGGACCAGAATCGGCCAGCTCTCGGCCTGTTTCGTGCTTCCCGTCGAAGACTCGATGGACGGCATATTCACCGCTCTCAAGAACATGGCGCTCATTCACCAATCCGGCGGAGGCACGGGCTTTTCCTTCAGCCGGCTCCGCCCCAAAGGGGACCTGGTTGGCTCCACCAAGGGTATTGCGTCCGGACCGGTCTCGTTCATGAAGATCTTCGACGAGGCGACTAACGTCATCAAGCAGGGCGGACGGCGGCGCGGCGCGAATATGGGCATTCTCAGAGTGGAGCATCCGGATATTTTGGAGTTCATAACAGCCAAGAGCAAGCCGGGAGTCCTCGAGAATTTTAACATCTCTGTCGCCGTGACGGATCGGTTCATGTCCGCCGTGAAGGCCAACGCCGAATATGACCTGATCAATCCCAGGACCCACAAACCGGTCAAATCGCCGCGGGCAGGTGAAGTGATGGACCTGATAGTCACAATGGCCTGGCAGACCGGCGATCCCGGGCTTGCCTTCATGGATGAGATCAACCGCACGAACCCCACGCCGGCGGTCGGGGAGATGGAGAGCGCTAACCCGTGCGGCGAGGTGCCGTTGCTGCCGTACGAATCCTGCAATCTCGGCTCGATCGATCTGGCCAAAATGGTTGACGATGGCCGGTTGAACTGGGAGAAGCTGCGCGAGCGCGCGCGGTCCGCCGTGCATTTTCTCGACAACGTGATAGACGCGAGCAAGTTCCCATTGCCCAAGATCGAGCAGGCGACCAAAGCGAATCGCAAGATCGGCCTCGGAGTCATGGGACTTGCCGATATGTTCATCAAACTGTGCATGCCGTACGACTCTGACGAAGCCGTGGAAATGGCCGAGAGGATAATGGAGTTCATATTCCGCGAGGCCAGGCAAATGTCGCGGGAGCTTGCCGCAACCCGCGGGGCGTTCCCGAACTTCAAGGGAAGCATTTGGGACCGCGAGAGCGCGCCACCGCAGCGGAACGCCACGGTTACGTCCGTGGCGCCTACCGGGACGATCAGCATAATCGCGCAGACTTCAAGCGGGATCGAGCCACTTTTCGCCGTCGCTTTCGTGAGAGACGTAATGGAGGGCACGCGGCTCGTCGAAGTCAACCCGACGTTCGAGAAGATCGCGATGGATAGGGGCTTCTACAGCAGAGAGCTTGTCATGGAGATCGCCAGACGGGGATCTGTGCAGGGAATGGACCAGGTCCCAAAGGACGTTCAGCGGTTATTTGTCACGTCAATGGATATCGCGCCGGAATGGCACGTTCGCATGCAGGCCGCGTTTCAGCGCCATTGCGACAACGCAGTCGCTAAGACGGTGAACCTCCCGCACGAAGCGACGCCGGAGGATGTGCGCAATATCTACATGCTGGCTTATGAGTTGAAGTGCAAGGGAATCACTGTCTACCGTTACGGCAGCAAGCCCGAGCAGGTGCTCTACATCGGCCCCGCCCTCGCCCACGAGTTGGGACAGGAAGAGGTCGTCAGCGCGAAGACGGAGTTTGCCGGAGGATGTCCCACGGGCGACTGCGCGTTCTGAGTTGGGGAAGGTATGAGATATGAGGCAGCCATAGAGTCTTGCGCCAGCCGTCCCACAGGACTTTTGTCAAGTTTGTGCATACCGTAGGACTCAGACATATATATATATATTGGTAACTGTTCACGATTAGGTAGACTGTCGGTCGTTATTCCTCCCTCCTCGGAAGAAGACGAGCGTAATCCCCTCTCCCTTGACGGGAGAGGGTTAGGGTGAGGGTGATACAATTCTACCCATTCCTGTACTCTTACCTGAGCCGCTACGGACGGTTGACGGTTGTCAGTTGGCGAACACACGTAG
>JAUSGG010000065.1 GCA_030649165.1 Armatimonadota bacterium | reverse complement strand
ACCGCACGTACGGTTCGGGGAGGGGAGAATGAGTCGCATGTCCTGGCAAGCAGCTAGTGAGACACTACGGGGAAACCCAGCAACGGATTAGGCTGAAGCCGGAGGGATGTGTTGCTCATTCTTCTACTCCACGGATTTGAGCGAAGCGGAAATCCCGAAACATGCACCGTTCCGCTACTTCAACGAGTACACTCTAACTCCCCGGGAATCCGCAGTCTTTCGGTTGGGCCGGATTACCAACTCGACATCTTGATCCAGAGCCACAAGGAACTTGAGAAGGCGTCCGATTGAGAAGCCCCGGAGTTGGCCCCTTATCAGCTTGGAGATATGCGGCTGCCTCACTCCCAAGACACGCGCCGCCTCTTCCTGGCTCAATTCTCTGTTCTCTATCAGCTCAGAGATGCGCATGGCCAATTCGGCCTTGAGCAGCGCTTCCTCCGGCTGCCGAACACTCAGGTCGGCAAACACGTTTCCACTGGATTCGTCGTACTCTATCGGGTCGGTCACTTGTCTTTCCTCATTTGGAGACCCAAATCCATCCGCCCCTATCCGTGTCCATCTGTGTTCATCTGTGGTTAAAATCCCGATCCCCCAACCCTGCACCGAATCCGATACACACTCTTCTGCGCTGTAACATACAGGCTCTTGCAGTCGGCGTCGCCCCAGCCGCAGTTGGAGGTCATTTCGGGTATCTCCACCGTCCCGACGTGAACTCCGCACGGAGTGAATATCCAGATCCCGCCGGGGCCGGTGGAGTAGATGTTGCCCTTCTTGTCCACCTTCATCCCATCCGGTGAGCCGGGTTTGTCGGACTTCAACTCCGCGAAGAGGCGGCCGTTCGTGAGCGTCCCATCCGCCTTCACGTCAAAAGCCATGATGAGGCGTTTCTTCGAGGAATCGGCGACGTACAACACCTTTTCATCCGGCGAGAAGGCCAGGCCGTTGGGGCGGTCCATGTCCTTCGCCAAGAGCGTCAGATCCCCACTTGCCGAAAGGCGGTAGACACCCTGGAAATCCAACTCTCTGTCCTTGGCGTCCACGCCGTACGGCGGGTCGGTGAAGTATATGCTGCCGTCGGATTTGACCACGGCGTCGTTCGGGCTGTTTAGCCTGTGGCCCTGATACCGGTCCGCTATCGTGACCACCTTGCCGCCGGCTTCGGTCCTTGAGACCCTCCGATTCCCGTGCTCGCAGGCGACGATGCGGCCTTTGGCGTCGCGCGTCAGCCCGTTGGAGTTCCCGCTGGGGTCGCGAAATACCGCAGCATCCGCACCGGGCGACCATTTGAAAATCTTGTCGGCCGGAATATCGCTGAAGATCAGCCCGCCCTTCTTCAGCCACAGCGGCCCTTCCGTAAACTGAAACCCGGTCGCCACCTTCTCCGGCGTCGCGCTCAGATCAACCAAATCCGACAGAGCCGGAACACCTCCTATACTGCATGCCAAAATCACACTGAGTATCATAGGCCAAATTATACCGCGATCAGTTGGGTTAAGGGAAGAACGTAGATGAACACAGACACGGATCAGACGGGATCAGTAGCGGCTAGCTGATCTCAACAATGCGTCTGAACGCGGTCGAGAACAGCTCCGCGCCCTTCTCCGTTACCCGCGCGCCGGTTTCCCAGCGCAAGCCGAAGTCGGGACAGTAGAGGAAGGTATCCACCTGAAATGTCATATTCTCCCGCAGCGGATATTCCGAAGTCGTCTCCATCCACGGACGCTCCACCTCGATCATCCCGAGGCCGTGGCAGGGGCCGTACAGGAGATACTCGCCGTAACCGTGGCCCTTGACGTAGTCGAAGAAGTTAACCGCAACCTGCCCCGCCGGGACGCCCGCCTTCATCCATTCGGTCGTCTTGACGTGCGCCTCCAGGCCGAAAGAGACCAGGTCCTTCATCTTCGCTGACATCTTGCCGAGACAGATTGGGACTCCTATGCTTGGCGAATAGCCCCCGACCCTCGCGCCGATGTTCAACTGCACGAGTTCGCCCTTCTCGATCTTCTTATGCCCGGGCCGGCCTATCGCGTGAGCGCTGTTCCTGCCGGAGAGGACGTAGGTCGGATGCGCCTCGTATTCCGCGCCGTGCCGGTACATCGCCTCCTGTGCTATGCCCACAACCTGCAGCTCGGTCATCCCCGGCTCGATGCGAGCCAGAACTTCCTCGGTCGCCAGTTCGCAGACGCGGAACGCCGCTCTGAGCAGCCTGATTTCGTTCGCGCTCTTGATCATCCGCATCCCGTGCATTATATCGTCGGCCTTCACGATTTCAGCGCCGGGCAGGGCATTCCGAACGGCTTCGTAAACGGAAATCGGCATGGCGGTCCATCCCGCGATCCCCAGCCGTTTGACGCCTCTGCCGTTATTTGCATTACCGAATACCTGCTCGAACGTGTCGATCTCGATATCGGGATAGTCCGGCTCCGCCGACTCTCTATAGTAGAGAATCTTCCTGATCTCGGCGATCTTGCTGTGGTCCCTGGCGAACGTCTCGCTCTCCGGGCCGATGAGCAGGATCGGGTCGCCTTCCGCGGGAATCAACACCCCTGCGCTCTCGAAGATCGGCCAGTAATCCGACAGATACCGCACGTTGGCGAAATCGGCCTCGTTGCTGTGGATGAGCAGCGCGTCGAGTCCTCGCTCGTTGACCTTGCGTTGGGCGGCGATTTGCCTTTGCCTGAATTCCTCGGATGGTATGCTTGTGATCATAGGAAAATGTGGCTCCTGTTTAATATTGAAAGCTGAAAGGCGAACCCCTCCCCAACCCTCCCCGACACGGGGAGGGAGTTAGGTCCGCAGCCAACCCTTCCCGACACGGGGAGGAAGTTCCCCCTCCTCTCAGGAGGGGGCTAGGGGGAGGTTACTCAGTCCTCAGTCTTGATTCCGCCACTCCCTCGCAAGTCTGAAATACTGCGTCCCGCTCTTTCAGCGCCGCAAGCAGCCTGTCGAGTTCCTTCAGCGCAATAGCGCCCGTGTTCTTTACGATAAACGGGTCCGGGATCACCGTCCCCTCCCCGTAGTGTATCGGCCCCTGCGGCATCTCGTGGAACTCCCACGGGTGCATGTAGAAACACAAAACGGCGGGCAGACCCTCTTGTTCGTACAGGCGGAGCATGTTGTCGATATGGACCATCAGCGCGTCCGCGCCCTCCGTCCGAAACAGCGGCCACTGATCGCGGTCTCTGCCGTATTCGTCGGCGGTGTCGATGGTCATATCGGCGAAGTTAGGAATCTCCAGAATCTGCAAATCCCCTTCCGTCGTCCAGTCCTCGCGACTCGGATGATACGGAACCAGCCGGTCCTTGTAGAAATACAGCGGATACGACGCATCCGCCGCGTAGCCGAGGTCCTCCAGCGCATTCACCATCGCCGTGCTGCCGAACAGCCGGGGCGCGCGAAACGAGAGCATTTTGCGGCCCGCGACCTGCTCCACGATGTCGGTCGCGACCTCAAGCCGGTGGTGAACCTCTTCCGGCAGAAGCGTTCTTATCCCGGGAATCGGGATTATCTCATCGCCGACCGTTTCGTGATACAGAGTATGGCAGCCGATTTCGTGCCCGGCGTCCAAAGCCATTCTTACGATCTCGGGATGCTTTTGCGCCGCCTCACCTACAAAGAAAAAGGTCGAACTAATCCCGTGACGCGCCAAAACCTCCAGCAGCTTCGGAGCGCCATGGACCAGCCCTTCATAGAACGGCGTCCAACTCCCGACATCGGTCTCCATGTCGAAGCCAAGGATAACTGTCGGCGACAACTATTCGCTCCCTTCCCGTGTTACCTGACTATAGTATGGCTGGGGACGGGAGTCAAGAGGAGTGGTTCGTGGTTTGTGGTTCGTGATTCGTGCGGAGGTCCCGACGGCCACTGCTCACGACGAAAAGCCGCTTCTGAGTCGAGTTTGGTGACCATGATCGCTTGGTAGACGGAACGCTGTCTCTGTCTATATATTGCGCCCGCGAACGTCAACCATCCGGGTCCGGCACGAACCACGAACCACTATGCAATCCTCCGCTCCGTCCTGTAGAATAGGCTCTGGATTGTTTGTTCTCATCAGGAGGAATCGGAATTGGCGCAACGAATCGGATTCGCCGGCCTTGGCATTATGGGCCGCGGAATGGCCAAAAACCTGCTGAAGGCGGGTTACGAGCTGACCGTTTACAACCGCACCAGAAAGAGCGCCGAGGATCTCGCCGCGCTCGGCGCGAAAGTCGCCGAAACTCCCGCCGACGCCGCCAGGGGCAACAACGTGGTGATCACCATGCTCGCCGATCCGCCGGCGATCGAATCCGCCGTACTCGGCAAAGGCGGAGTGATCGAAGGGCTGGAGAGCGGCGCGATACTGATCGACTGCAGCACGGTCGACCCGGCGACAACCGCGGCGATTGCTGAAGCAGCATCCGCAAACGGAGCGAAGTTCCTCGACTCGCCCGTTGCCGGCAGCAAGGACGCCGCCGCAAAAGGCGAACTGATCCTGATGGTCGGCGGCGAGGAGAGCGTTCTGGAGGAAGTCCGCCCCATCCTTGAGGTCGTCAGCAGCAAGATCGTCTATGCGGGCAAGTCCGGACTCGGCACCATGCTGAAACTCTGCTTCAACCTCACTGTCGCCCACATGACCTCGGCTATGAGTCAGGCGCTAGTCCTTGGGGTTAAGTCGGGGCTCAAGCCCGAGACGATCATCGAGACGCTTATGGCGGGGGCCATCGGCTGCCGGTTCTTCGAGTGGAAGGGCGGCGCCATAATGGACCGCGATTTCGCGACCAACTTCTCCCTCAAGCTGATGCACAAGGACCTCCACCTCGTATTGAACGCCGGCTACACGCACAACGTCCCGCTGCCCGTCGTAGCGGCGGTGGAGGAACTGTTCGCAATGGCCAAAGCGCACGGGGAGGGCGAAGAGGACTTCTGCTCGGTGATCAAGGTTCTGGAGGACTTGGCAGGCGTGGAGGTTAGGAGGCGATGAGATTTCCACTTTTCTGTTTGGCGGGAGCTGACCTGGGCTGGGGCGCGTTGTCGGTCGTGTCCATTGTGGCCTCCCTGATGTTCTTCGCTGCTGTGTTCGCCGTCTGGGCCAACATATTCAACAAGGCCGGCTATCCGCTGTGGTATGGAATATGGGCCATAATCCCGGGCATCAACGTGATTGCCTGTATATACTTCGCCTTCACTACCTGGCCAATAGAGAGGGAATTGAAGGAACTCAAGGAGCGCTTGGGGCCCAACTAGCGGAGTTGACACGACGGCGTGTAGGTTAACCGAACGAGTCCGGCGAAGTAGACTTAGGAGGATTTGATGCATGACAGACACTCATGATCGCAGAGTTAAATACATCGAGTCCGTCAATCGGGCGCTGAAATGGATTCTGACCCACCAGCAGCCCGACGGCGGATTTGGGCCGGAGGTGGAAACCCTGAGCCACTATATGGCGATTCCCGGCGCGCTGCTGTACACCGGCCACCCGAGATGCGCGGCAAAGCTGATCCCGTATATGAAGCAGCAATTCGTCTCACCCGATGGAAGCATTTTCATGCCGGAGTATGCGACGGGCCGCGCAATGGCCGTGTTCGAGCACTGCTACGCGCCGTCGTGGCTGGTGTTCGGAATGCACCTGAACCTCGCTTTCGAGGTCTCACTGCCCGCCATGCCGCATATACTCAAGTTTCAGGACCCACAGACCGGCGGGATGTTCGGCAGCGTGGAAGACAAGGAGGGCGGAAAAGGACTGATCAGCGCGCCCGTCACCTGCATCGCCGGCCAGGCGGCCCTGACCACGGGATACATCGCCGAGGCAAAGCGAATGGGCGACCATCTGATCCATAACGTCATCGAGAACAACCCTGACCTCAGCAAGGAGTTCTATCCCTGCTGGGACACGGAGCGCGGACTCCGGACCGACCCGAAGACGCCGAGCTTCCCGAATATGCCCAGGGTCATCGTTCGCGACCAACCGGCCCAGCACCATTATCTCACCGGCATGATAATAGCCTATTTCTCCGACCTCTACAGGGCAACGAGCGAACGGAAATATCTCGACGCGGCGGAAACAATTTACGAATTCGCCTCCGGAAATACACCGTACATCTATGAGAACACGCTCTCCCACAAGTTCGCCTGGGGTTGCGCGTGGCTTTACCGCGTGACGGGCAAAGCCGAGCACTTGGAGTCGGCGTGCAAGGTATGCGACTATCTGGTGAGCATCCAGGAGGAAGAGGGATCCTTCGTCCACTATGGTCTGGTCAAATCCGCGGACGAATGGCCGTTTTCCCCACGCCTGAACACCACGTCGCAGTTCGCGCTGTGGATCAACCGGACGGCGTCGCTGCTGTAGGTGGGGTTCGGGGGAGAACGCAGATAAACGCCGATAAACACAGATGAACTCGGATGGGAAGAGAGTCGGGGAGTCGAGAGGCCGGAACTCCCTCTCCCTGGAAGGGAGAGGGTTGGGGTGAGGGTTGAACGTAGCAGACCGCCCAGGGGTTCAGGGAAAACCACAGATAAACACAGATGAACGCGGATGGGGGAGGAGTCGGCTGAGTCGAAGGGTCGGAACTCCCTCTCCCTGGAAGGGAGAGGGTTGGGGTGAGGGTTGAACGTAGCGGAACCTCCCACCACTCCTGGGAACACGAGGACGCGCCCTTGGGTCAGTCTTTCAACCTTCAACATTAAACTATGACCAACGCAATCTCACAAATTAACCACGGCATAATAGTCTCCTGCCAGTCCGAGGGCGACGACCCGTTCAACCGCCCCGAGTACATCGCCCTCTTCGCCCGTGCGGCGGAGATGGGCGGGGCCTGCGGCATCCGCGCCAGAGAAGCTGGAAACATCCGGGCAGTCCGCGCGGCGGTCTCCCTGCCCGTCATCGGCATAACAAAGGGCGGGTTCCCCGACGGTTCCGTGCTTATCACTCCCGATTTCGACGACGTCCAAGCCGTAATCGACGCCGGCGCGGCCATCGTCGCCGTGGACGCCACACAGCGCATTCGCCCCAACGGCCTTTCCGGCAAAGAGTTCGTCGCGGAGATCAAGAAGAGGTGGGACGTTCCCCTGATGGCCGACATCTCCACCCTTGAAGAAGGACTTGCGGCCGAAGAAGCCGGCGCGGATGTCATCGGGACCACACTCGCGGGCTATACGCCCTACACCAAGAAATCCTCAGAGGACGAGCCGGATTGGGAATTGCTCGGCGCTCTCTGTTCGAGAGCAAAGGCTCCTGTTGTTGCGGAAGGGCGCATCTGGACCCCCGACCAGGCGCGGGAGGCATTCGAGCTTGGCGCATACGCCGTAGTGGTCGGGACCGCCATCACCAGACCGAGGGTCGTGACGCGGAGGTTTGTGGAGGCTGTGGGCGACTGACCTCGCCGCCGCGGCTGCAGTATCCCATCCGCGTTCATCTGCGTTCTTCCCTGAACCAACCCCCCGCAGGATTCCCCCCGCCCCTTGCCGTAGAAGCATTCGGAGGAATTGTCATGACCAATCTAAGCCAAATCCGGCCCCGGATGCTTATGGGTCCGGGACCTTCTGATGTTAACCCCCGCGTTCTCGAGGCGATGGCCCGACCGACGATCGGCCACCTCGACCCGCAGTTTCTGGAGATACTGAACGACATTCGCACAATGCTCCAGGCCGTGTTCAAGACGAGCAATAAGCTGACCCTGGCCGTAAGCGGCTGCGGCTCCGCGGGGATGGAGGCGTGCGTTGTCAACCTGATCGAGCCGGGCGACAAGATGCTGGTCTGCGTCGCGGGCGTGTTCGGCGCGCGGATGAAAGACGTGGCCGAGCGCGCCGGAGCGGACGTGACGGCCATTTCCGTGCCGTGGGGCCAGGTTTTCACAGCCGACGAGATCGCGGAGGCCATACGCGACGACGGCCCGTTCAAGGTGGTCGGCATCGTTCACGCGGAGACCAGCACCGGCGCCGCCCAGCCGGTCGAGACAATCAGCCGGGTCGTTCACGACAGCGGCGGGCTTCTGCTCCTCGACACCGTTACCAGCCTGGCCGGCATGCCGGTTGAGGTGGACGGCTGGAACGTGGACGCCTGTTACAGCGGGACCCAAAAGTGCCTTTCCTGTCCGCCGGGACTATCTCCTGTAACGTTCAGCGCCGCCGCCGAGGACGTCATAGCCAATCGAGCGACCAAAGTGGCAAGCTGGTATCTGGATATGAGCATGATCCGCCAGTATTGGGGATCGGAACGGCTTTACCACCACACCGCGCCGATCAACATGAACTACGCCCTGCACGAGGCGCTTCGGATCGTCCTGGAGGAGGGGCTTCCCGCCCGATGGGAACGCCACGCCCGCCGGCACGAAGCGCTGAAATCGGGACTTGAGGCGCGAGGTTTCCGGTACCTGGCGGACCCCGAGCATCAGCTTCCGATGCTGAACGCGGTCGCGCTCCCCGACGGCCTCGACGAAGCCTCGCTGCGCAAACGGCTGCTCGACGAATTCGCCATCGAAGTCGGCGCGGGGCTTGGCGAATACAAGGGCAAGGCGTGGAGAATCGGCCTGATGGGCGAGAGCGCAACCGAAAAACACGTAAACGGCCTGCTCTCGGCGCTCGACGCCGTTTTGCCTTGAGCGGGGGCCGCGATCGGGCGCAATTGCGGGAATCGCGCCCGATCAGTGATTGGTGCGATTCTCAGCTATTGGTTCGCGGGAGGGGCGCTTTCAGTGTCGCCGGCGGAGGCGGGGGCTTCCGGCGGGGCCTGCGCGGGCTCGCTGCCGGTGAAGTATTCCACGGCGTCCCGGCGGACCAGAAAGAACACCACCACCAGGTAGAAGATGACCGACAGGATGCTCGTCGGACGAAAACCATTCATAAGCCACCCGACAATCAGACCTGCCGGACCGATCACCAGATACAGAATTCGCGCCCAGTTCCGCCCGAATAGCATACCCACGCCGCACAGAATTGTGACAGCGCCGCCGATCAGCGACGATACCGCCGCCTGGGTTCCCGATATGCCCTGCGCGCGCCAGGCCTCCCGCACCTCCGGGATTTGCCCGATGAGGAGTAGGATCGGCGCGAAAATGACCGACAAGCTGCCTGCTGCCGTCAAGAGCCAGGCAATCACCGATACGCTGACTGGTCTTCGCCTTGCTGACATTCGCATTCCCTCCCTGTTTGGTTGGACCGACTGATCGGCCGGCTTACTTGAGGTGGTATTCTGAGCCGAGGGCCGGAGTTCCTTCTTCCTAGGGTTTCAAGGTTCTAAGGGGCAATGCTCAGGGTCTGGTCCCAACTCACAAACCCTGCAAGCCTCACGAACCTCATAAACCTCATAAACCTCATGCCCAAACACCGGCATCGTAAGGCGTAACAGTTCAGTCTTCCGGGCATCGTCATTTCGAGCATCCGACCCCGCGGGCGGGGTTATTTGGGAAAGAAAGCGGCCTATGTGGACTGCGGCGATTGCCGGTGTTTCGGGATTTGAGGGTTGGGCTTCACACTCCCGCGGTTACAGCACAACCTCGCATCCCAACCCGGAAATCCCGAAACGGGGCGCTTCCTTAGGAGCGCAGCGCCGGCGGAGTCGAGAAATCTGCTTTTGAGCGTGACGCAACCGGAAGAAGCAGATTCCTCCACTTCGGTCGGAATGACATTCCCGCGAAACTGAACTCACTCCGTAAAGCAGGGTTATGGGGCCGCGGGGTTGTAGGGTTATAAAGTTGGCAGGTTGTAGGATGTTCAGATCAAGTGACAGACTAATGGAGGAGACAATGAGACAAATTCCCGTAGCGCTGCAGATGTTTACTATCCGCGACGAGGCGCAGGCCGACTACCTGGGCGCGTTGCGCGCGGTGGCCGAGATCGGCTACGCCGGTGTCGAACTTGCCGGTTTGGCGCTCTCGCCACAGGATATCAGGAAGGCCCTCGACGATCTGGGGCTTGCCGCCGCCGGCGCGCATTTCGGATACGATGAGATCATCAACAAGACTGACGAGCTGATAGAAGCCGGCTTGACGGTCGGCGCCCGCTACATCACGTGCGCCGCCCTCCCCGGCGAGATGAGGAACGCCGAGGGGTACCGGCGCGCGGGAGAGGAGTTGTCCAAGGCCGGAGAGATCTACGCGCGGCACGGCCTGGGCGTCTGCTACCACAACCACAACTTCGAGTTCACGCGCTTCGACGGCAAGTACGGCTACGATATCCTCTTCGAAAGCGGCGACGCGCGGTATCTCAAGGCCCAGATAGACACGTATTGGGTCCAGCGCGCCGGCGAAGATCCCGCGGAATACATCTGTCGCTACTCGGGACGCTGTCCGCTCGTACATATTAAGGACATGGCAGACGACGCCAACCACTCGTTCGCGGAAGTGGGCAACGGCATATTGGACTTCGACGCCATCTTCGAGGCTTGCGAGGCGGCCGGCGTTGAGTGGTACATCGTCGAACAGGACGAGTGGTACGGGCGCAGCGCTGTCGAGTGCGCGCGCACGAGCTTCGAGAACCTCAAGGAAATGGGCATTGCGTAGCGCATCGGATTTGCCCCGGATCGAGATATGCGGGACGGAGGGCGCGCTGTCGGTCCCGGCCCCGATCGCCCTGGGCGATGAGCGATGGGCGACGAGAACCAGGGAAATCACGAGAGGCAAAACATGACCCCGAAGCAGCGAGTTGTTAAGGCTCTGAACCACGAACAGACGGACATAGCGCCGTACAATATGTTGTGGGAGCCGGGCGTTCGGGAGTTGTACGCTGAACGGGTGGGCGACCCTGCGTTCGACAACAACGTCGTGCAGCATTATCTCTGGCTTGACGCCAAGTTGCAGCGGCATGACCTTTCCGAGGACGAGTATGTGGACGAATGGGGAGGCCATTACAAGCAGGGGAACATTTTCCATATTGTGGACCCACGTCTGCCGGAGCCGCAATTGGGAGATTACCCGTTTCCCGACCTGTCGCTTGAATGGCGATATGATGGTTGGGCCGACGCCATCGCACGGTATCCGGACAAGTTTGTTATGGCCGCCTTCTACGGCGGGTTCTTCGAGCGAGGCTGCTGGCTGAGGGGAATGGAAAACTGGCTGATGGACCTGGTGGACCACGAGGGGTTCGTCAACGAGTTTCTGGACGGTATGATGGGCGTCATTATGGCGTTCGTGGACATTGCCGGTATACGAGATGACGTTGACGCCATTCTGGTGGGAGACGACTACGGCCAGCAGCGCGGTCTGCTGATGGGTCCCGTCCTGTGGCGCAAATACTTCAAGCCGAGGCTGGCGCAGGTGTTCAGCCGCATTCACGAGCACGGCAAGTACGCGGCAATTCATTCCTGCGGCGATAATGCGGAGATTATGGGCGAGTTGATCGAAATTGGCCTGGACATCTTCCATCCGTTCCAGCCGGAGGCGATGGACATAGTCGAGATGAAGCGTTCGCACGGCGCGCGCGTCACGTTCAACGGCGGAATCGGGACTCAGGGCGCGCTCGTGCACGGCGGCCCGGACGACGTAAGGCGGGAAATCAGATTCGCGCTCCGGGAGATCGGCAGAGGCGGCGGATTCATCATCGAAACCGCAAAAGCGCTCAGGCATGAGGTTCCGGCCGAAAACATCGCCGCGTTGATAGAAGAATTTACTAACCAGCATAGATAGGTTTGATGGGCAGAGAGTAACTGATCCTTTGACCGGAGGCAGCAGTGTGTAAGCCACTCCTATTTGCGCGCATCATCGGGATTCATATCGTTTGTATTCCCTTGATAGCTTTACCCTCCTCAGCACGTGCCGCTCAGGCTAATCTTCTTGGGAATCCAGGGTTCGAGTCGCTTGAGAAGGGCTTCCCCCTGGGGTGGGGGGCTTTTGAGGACAAGGCTCGCGGTATGGCCGCCGCGGACAGGGAGGAGGTTTTCGACGGCAAGTACGCCCTGAAGCTGATGGGCGATCCGAGCGAGGCGTGGGAGCCTATCTTCTCCGATCTCATCCCAGCGGATAATGGCGGCGAGTATACGATCGCGTGTTACTGCAAGTCCGCTCTGAGTAAAGGAGATGTGTTGTTCGCGCTTCGGGAGATCGCATCGGACGGCCGGACGGTCACATTCCATAAGCTGCCGATCCCGAAGTCGAGCGACTGGGCGTTTTACTCCGTAACGGTCAAGCTGAGCGATAAAGCGACGTCCGTGCAAGTGTTTATTGTTCTGCCGAACTGCGGCGGCGAAGCATGGTTTGACGACGTTATGCTCGTCAAAGGCGAGTTGGGGAACATCGCTTCCCTCAAGTCTCGGACCAAAACTTCCTCCAACAGCAGCGTCCCCAAAGCCGACAAGAAAGGTAATATCCTGTTGAACAACGGCTTTGAGTTCGCGGTCGAGGGGCAAACTCTGCCGTTACACTGGGCTTTTGTGGCTGAGGACAAGAGTTGTATAGTAGGCATCGCCCATGATCGCAGGTTCTCCGATAGCGCTGCCGCCACGCAATACCACGCCCGCGGTGGGCTGCCCGGCAGCTATCTGGTAACCGAGACTCCCCTGGATGTGTGGCCAAACGTGAACTATCGCCTTTCCGGTTGGGTAATGACCTCCGCCACAGGGAAGAGCGATTGGACGTCCGTGCCTTATGCCCGCGGGAAGAGGGTGGAAGGCTGCTGTCTCCAACTGGTCTTCAGGGGCGAGACCGGCAATATCATCGATGACGTGTGGAGCCAGGCGCTTCAGACAGGCGGCAAATGGAAACGCGTGGAGGTCAGCGGAAAAGCCCCAGCCGATGCCTACACAGTCGAAGTCAGGCTTTTCCACGGTGATTTCAAGGGACGGTCGTGGTTTGACTCCGTGAGGCTGGAACCCCTCGGCGATACGTCCGATTCCGTTCCCGAATGGCGATTATACAAGGATGTATATTCATCCGGCCAACTTCCGCCCACGTTCCGTGTCATCAAGAAGAGCGGACTGTTGAAAGCAGGGCTTCAGGATGATGGGAAGTCCGATGAGTACTGTGTAACCATCCAGCCCTCGGACAGCGGCAAGTTCGCCGAGGCCGATGTGGTATGGCCGGAGGTCGACACTTCCTGGCCGGGAGCTTTCAGGATATCGGGCGAGTACTGCTTTTCCGGTCACGGCGCCTCGGCAAGCGCGAATGTATCGGTCGGATCATACGACATTGATGACAAAGCCTTGTCTCGCAAGGTAGTCCGTCTGGCGAGATCAGCTACCTGGACGAGATTCAGCATTGATTATGTGGCCGGCGCACTGTCCGAGCATGCTTCGGTTGAGGCGAACGTCGCGGGCAAGGGATGTACGCTGCGCATCCGGGGGCTGCGCGCGGAAAGGAAGTCCAGGATCGATCTTGAGCAATATGTCGGCGCCCCTGGAAACGCGAAAAGTGCAACCAGTGTTCGGCAGCCCGCCCAAGCGGCTGACGCGCGAATCATCAATGTAAACGGAGTTCCGACGCTAACGGTGAACGGAAAGGCGATAAGTCTTGACCAGTACATTAACACGTACCGCCCGTTCGATTCCGTGGCCGGGAATTGCGCGCAAGCCGGGCTTATCCAGGTGGTATCGCTGTTCGACATAGATTGGGAAAAGGGGCCGACCGCCATCGACTTCGAGGATCTGGACAGCCAGATCTATCAGATACTGAGGGCCGCTCCCGGCGCGTACGTCATGATCTGCCCTGATTCTACCGGCGAGCACGGGGCGAAATCATGGAGTTACTACAATCCCACTGAACGCTACGTCAACGATCTTGGGTTGGAAAGAATCAAGTCGTATGGAGGCGAGTTCAAGACATATCCCTCGATGGCTTCCCGCAAGTGGCGGCAGGATATGGAAGCCATGCTCACCTGCCTGGTCGAACACGTCCGCCAATCAGGCTACGCGGACCGGGTGATAGGTTACATGCTGTCGGGGTACGAGTGGTTCCAGTGGGAGTGGAGCGACCATGACAGGATGGACTACAGTGCGCACGTGCGAGACGCTTTCCGGCGGTGGCTGAGCGAGCGATACGGCACGGTTGAGAACCTCCTAAGCGCCTGGAGGAACCAGACGGTGACTTTCGATCTGGCTGAGATACCATCTACCGAGAGAAGGCGTAAGACGATAGACGGTGTATTCCGCGACCCCGCCGCCGGTCAGGATGTTATAGACTTCTGCAGGTTCTACAGCGATTTGGCTGCCGACTTGTTGATTGGGCAGGGCAAGGCGGTCAAGTCCGCATCGGCAAAGAGCGCTCTTACCTGCGCTATGTACGGCTATATCCCCCTGTTTTTCGACGGCATTTGCAGGGAGACGACCGGCCATTTCGGCGTGGCGAAAGCTCTCGAATCCGGCTACTTCGATTTCAATGTCGCTCCGAGTGACGGTTACATGTTTGAGAGGGCGATAGGCGGAACAGGCGGTTATATCACTGTTCCCGGCGCCAGCACGCTCCGCAATTCCATTTATGTGACCCAGGCGGATTTCCGCACGCATTGGTCTCGGCAGGACATCGAGCGCACGGATACGACTCGCGATGATATCAACATCATCAGGCGCGAGTTCGCTCTGAACCTCACCAATCTATGCGCCACGCAATGGTACGACTTCTCGACCGGCTGGCTGTTGGGCGATAAGCGGATCACCAACGATCTGGCGAAGCTGAAAAAGGTCGGAGAGTTCGCGCGCAAGCTGAACCGCAAGATCAGCGGCGAAGGGATAGCGGTGATAATCAGCGATGACGCGAACTGCTATATCGGAACCGACCGGGCCATGTTCGATAGCAATCTGATCTACCATCAGCGACCGCTGTTGTTCAGATCCGGAATGCCGCACAGGTACTATCTTATGAGCGATCTCGCCAACCCCAATATGCCGGACTACAGATTCTACCTGTTCCCAAACGCCTTTAAGCTTACCAGTAAGGAAAAGGCGATGATCGGTTCCAAGTGCATGCGGTCAGGCAGCGTGGTTATGTTCGTCTACGCCCCGGGATATATCGACGAGCAAAGCGTCTCCGCGGAGAACATCACGCGGTTCCTCGGCATCAACATAGAGAAGGCGGAGGGCGTGGCGAATTCGGGGGCGCTTATAGACGCCGATTCCAGTTGCCCGTGGCTAAAGAATTCTCCGGGCATCGTATACGGGAAGTGCGCCTGGCCGCTCATATTCCGTGTGAATGACAAGACGGCAACCGCGCTCGGCGACTATATCGGAACCGACGTAGCCGGCCTGGCATACAAGGACTTTGGGGATTACAAGGTCGTATACTCCGGCTCTCCGCTGCTGCCGCCGGCCCTTCTTCGGGATGTAGGCCGGCTGGCGGGGTGCAACATCTACCTCGAAACAAACGACGCTGTCTATGCGGACAATGACTTTGTGGCTATACATACAAAGGCTGACGGCGTGAAAACGATCAGACTGCCCAGGAAGGCTGATGTTTATGATCTACTGCATCGCCGCGTTTTAGCTAAGGGTGTAAACAGCTTCAAGGTTCGCATGAATAGCAATGAGACAGGGCTGTTCTACGTGGGCGATGCCGGAAAGGCGGAATCGGCTTTCTCGGCGAACCCTCAAAAGCGCTCCGACCCGAAGTCCCAAAGGAAAACATCAAGGCGTTGATCGACGAGGTGACGAATCAAGGGCGAGTTGAGTGTTGAGGGTTGAATGTTGAACACCGTTCTGCTCAGCCCTTAACGGCGGAGGTAATGCATCGGACGACCTCGTTCCGATACAACAACTGGAGGTAAGGACTTGGCATCAGAGACACAATTGTTAACTCGCTTGGGCAATCAAGAGGACAGTTTCGTAGAGCGTAAACCGGAAGGAGCGAACAGAAGGGAGCTACGCAGGGAACTTGTTGCGTTTGCCAACTCGGTCCCCCACGACCGCGAAGCTGTTCTCTTTATAGGCGTTGATGACAATGGAGTCGTGAAAGGGGTTGGCAACGCTGACAAGCTGCAGAAGACCTTGCGCGAAATTGCGGAGCGGGACTGTTACCCACCAATACGCTACGCGGTCGACGTTCTTTCCACGTCGGACGGTGCTGTGGTCGCTGTGACCATTCCACCTAGCAAGGCGAGACCACACTTTGCGGGCCCGGCCTTCGTGAGGGTGGGATCGGAAACCAACATAGCATCAGAGGATCTCTTCAACGAGCTCATCGCGAGTAGGAACACAAAGGCTGGCGCAATTCTGCGGTACAAGGGGAAGATGGTCACGGTCATTGCTCGCAAGGTTCTCGGTAGCACGAAGCTTCAAAGAGATCCAATGTACCGAGCCAGCCACGAGTGCCGCGTTGAATCTTGCGACGCGCACACCGTCACACTGTTGGACGGTAGCAAGCTTCTGTCCGAGCCGTTGGAGAAGGTCACCATCAGACATGACCTCGAACGGGAGCGGATGATGCTGGAGATAGTGGAGTAGAGTCTCGTTTTGATGTGTAGCAACAGAGGCGCAGCACATTAACGAGAGGAGGGTCCCGGTCGCCGTGGATGGGATTTTGAGATCGAGAACAAATTGGTACGAGGAGAGAATCAGTGAGTGCCCTTTGTGCCTGCAGAAGAACAGACTGCGGCCCCATGGCGAGTGGGAGAACCCGGTTTGTGCCAAGTGCAAGACCCCGCTGCCTACCGGAACAAGGGACCGTATGGCGGTCCTCGGGTTCGCAGATATGCCGTACTACTTCCTATGGCGGGACATCGACTTGGAAGCCCAGATAAGATTGCACCGAGTGTCCTCACAGCCAGGTCGTCTGGCGCAGTGCTTCACGTGTTGTCGTCAATGCCCTCTGGATGGTGGGCTTCACCTGAACAATCGGAAGTTCGTCTGTCTGCGCTGCCTGCGTCTGCTACTTGGAAAGCACTGGCCGGAGAAGTATGAATCTCAACAAGATCAGTATGCAAAAATATGCGGCGACCATACACAGTCACTCAACAGGTACTCACAGGGGCTGATATCGAGCAAGATGCTGAAGCTCATGACGCCGTTTAGGCGAGGCTCCGCCATAGCAGTTCTCACTCTGGCGGCAACGCTAGCTGGGCTACACGTGCACCTGGAATGTGCTCGCCACCCATTGTGGTTCGCCACAGCAATCGCGTTCGTGTCATTGTTGATTTCCGAATGGCTCATCAACTCCCAACGAAGCGCGAGAGCGTGTGCCGTCCAGCGATGGCTGAAGTCGAACCCGTTTCCCTGCAAACCGAAGATGAAAGACTTCCTTGATAGCGATGTTGAGCTGATGGATAGCGACAAACAGTTGCTGGAAGTGATACATCATTGGCCAGGAGATCCTCCTTTCTGGATTACTCTACGGCAAGGGGTTATCCAACGAGACAGGTGCCGATGTCAAGTAACTGGCTGTCCAAGCCTGTTGCCCCTGCATGTTCACCATGTGCAGGAAAGGTTCGGAGGTGGAAGCCACGAGCCAGAGAACTTGATCACGCTGTGCGAGTACCATCACGGCACTATGGAAGGGTCCGGGCACAGACGGATCTGTAGCCGTGCGCTAGCTCAAAAGTCGACTCCCATCAGGCGCCAGATCAGGAAAGACGCGTACTCCACCACAGACATCCTGGAAAACGTGATCAGCCACTATGGTGTAGCCTGCCCTAACTGCCGGGAACAGGGTTTGGATGTGTGCGTCCAAAAGCGAGAGAAGCTAGTGAACGTCACTTGCGTAAGTTGCGGTCACAGAGAGATGTTTCACTGGGACTTACCCGAAGTGAATGGTCCCAAGATTGCGGAAGCCTTCTTGGTTACGCAGAACCACGGGCGAAACGGACAGACGAAATAGCTGGGTGGCGATCAGTCGTCGGCCGGTGATCAGCGTGGCAGCCGCCTCGCTCCTCCGAAACCGACCCGCAGCCTGTGCGCATCCTTCAATACGGCGGAAACATAGTGCGTTCCGTCTTGTCCGCGTTTCAGGCGGAGCGGCCTGTCATCGAGCCGGACTTCGGTGATACGGCTACCCAGCCCTTCCAATTGCACCTCATGCCGACCGGGTTTGGCGGTTAGTTCAACTTCGCAAATGTCGCCATGCGTCTTCATATCATCGACGCGGACCATTAGGTCGCGCGGAGAGACGATCAGGCGCGGCCCGACCCATGCAATGCGCATACCGTGCGCATCCACCCACAACGGAACGCGCTGATCCCGCACAATCAACGTCGGGATTTGCGGCTGGTCGTACAGACTCATATTGGCTGCGTAAACGACGGCAACCTCGTCGGCGCAGCCCTTGTCATCGTATACGGAATACGAAACGAGTTGGCCTTCCAGCGCGATGTCGCCCTGCTCGGCGTCGACAATCGTGCGCAGGACGTCGGTCAGCAGCGCGGGCACGTGCGGCCCGGGGTACATCCATGTAGTGAACAGGTAGGCAAAGCCTTTGCCAAGCCGATGCTGGACCAGCAGCGGCTCCCCGGCGCCGTCCTTAGCCAGCCCGACGGGACCCGACGGATCGACCGATTCCGCCACCACCTCGGCGCCGGCGAGTTCCACGCGCGCCAGCGGCGCGCCCTCTATGTAAAACGCCGCCTCCGGGAAGTGATATGGCCCCGACGGCAGGGAGGACACGAATCGCACGTTCTCCGCGTTTTCGCCTTTGCCGGTCACCCGGACGCCGAACAGGTCGCGCAAATCGCCATCGTGAATCAGCTCCAATTCCGGTTTCCGGTGCACCTGAGCGCTGAGGTGCGGCAGGCTCATCAGCAGGCGCCCTCCGCCTCGGACATAATCCTTCAGCTTTTCGTAGACGTCCGGCGTCATCGTGTTCCAGCCGAGAAACACCAGGCAGCGGTAAGACTTCAACACCGACAGCGGCGCCTCCATGGGCACAATGTCGACCTGGCCGAAAGGCGGCGTCCCGTGCCGCGGAAACCGCACGGGGTCCTTCTGCCAATAATACATCTCCGGCGGCGGATACCACGGTTCGGTGTCGTGCGCGACACGGAAGAGGTCCCAGGTCCGCTCGGCGTCGCCAACCTCCCAGCCCGGCTCGCCGACTCCCCACACGTGGCTCTGGGCCTTGCCGAAGCAATAGCTGTCCAGATGTCCCAGCATGAAACCGATGGCCACCCGAGGATTGCCGGCGGGCCGGCGATGGAACTGCGCGAAGCGCGCGAACTCGCGCATGACCTGCCGAACGTCGGCGCAGAGCGGATCGTCGAAATCCCGAAACTCCGGCTCTCCGGCCCGAAACGGCGGCCGGGACTGCTCGGTGAAGAAACCGCTCGGCGCGCCGTGAATGTGGAAGGGACAGTTGATGTTGTCGAAGTAGCTTGCGCCGGCGGCGAAGAAATAGTTGTAGGCGATGCGGAGGCGCGCGGGAAGCGTGTCGTCCAGGGGAGCGCGGAACCATCCCATAGCCAGCGCGACTCCCCAGTATGGCGAATCGTAAGCTCGCGCCGCGCCGCGTGCGGCCGGTATGCCGACGGCAGGATCGGACGGCACGAACTCCAGAATCGGAACCTGCACACCCAGTTCCATCGCCAGGCGGAACTGAACGGTTGCCTCGACGTTGGTGGTCACCGGCAGACCAGGCCGCAGCGCCTGCCGCACTTTCGCGCGGTCCTTTTCCAGGAACCAGTCACGCATCGTCCGGAGGTTCATCGACTCCGGGTCCATGCCGTGCTGCTCTTGCCAATAGCTGTAGGGTTGGACGCTGCCCAGACTGCTGGTGTTCTCGCCGAGCACGCACGAGTGCAGCAGATACTCACCGCCGATCCGCCGGACTTCGCGAAGCAAGCGGTCATTGGCCTTGAACTCGCTGCCGAAACCCTGCGCGACATACGAAGGACACTCGAAGTACAACCCGAGTTCGCGGCAAAGCCGGACCTCCTCCAGCAGCAACTCTTCGGGCAGTGGCGAGAGGATGGCGGGCGAGCCCATTATGGGCAGATTGCGCGCGCTGGGCAGCGCGTCGATCTGCGCGGCCCACTCAGGATAGCGCACCTTCCACTCAGCGCGCTCCTCATCGCTGTTGCCCACGTGGAAGATGGCGCTCAGCCCGATGAAATTGCCAAGTCCCAGCTCCACAACCTGCCGGATGCGCGCCAACTGGTCCGGGGGCTGGACGAACTCCAGCGTCGGACCGGTGATGATTTCCGCATATCGGCGGTCAGCGGGCTTGTTCATCGTGCGTTCTCCTGGTTCGGCGGAGTGGAGTGAGTCGGACGTGTCGCACCGGTCGGACAGGTCTGACCCGTGCGCACAGGCTATGATGATTTCAACGTCGGGGTGGAACATCCCTCTTAGGAAGGGACACGTTTCAATCATGGAACCATTTGCCGCCCTTGCGGCATCTATATATCGAGGAGCTTTAGATGACTCCATGTAGTGACGGCCGCAAAGAGACAGATGCGCAACTGGTAGCGCGTATGCGCGAAGGAGACACTTCTGCGTTCGAATTGATCGTGGAGCGTTATCGCGCGGCGCTCATTGCGCGGGCGCACGCCCAGCTCGGTTCATTCGCGGACGCGGAGGATGTCGCTCAGGATGCTTTCGTGCAAGCCTATCTCCATCTGCACGAGCTTCGCGATCCCGAAGCTCTGCTGCCCTGGCTGAGGCGGGTTGCCGAGCGCCTTTCCCTGACGCGCATACGCGGTAACCGGGAAACGCCGCTTGCTCCCGAGGACATTGAGATTGTCGCCGAGGCACAACGGGACGGCGTAAAGAAGGACACCCTGGCAGTCGAATCCCTATTGGGGCAGCTTCCTGAAACCATGCGGGAGGCCGTTTCCCTGACATTTCTGGCCGGATATACGTGCGCCGAGGCTGCCCACGTCATCGGCGTTAGAGAAGGCACGATCAAGAGCCGCCTCAACCGAGCGCGCGCAAAACTAAAGGAGGCGCTTACTATGACAGAGCGAGATATTGCCGGTGGCCGGCCTAGCGGCGAGTTCACTCGACGAACCATCGAGCGGCTGAAGCGTGAAGCCCAACGGCTGTTGGCCAAGGGCGATGTCAACGAAGCCAGGAAGAGAGCGGAGGCCGTGCTGAACGAGCAAGTCAAACCGCTGTTCGGTGATCCTCAAGAGTTGGGGCTTGCCAGGACTATGCTCGCCGCATTCGACAGCGCCGCGTTCAAGCCGGACGAAGAAGCGGTCGGGATGCTCGGGTTGCCTCGAAAAAAGCAGCGGCGCAAGGAGTGCGAGGCCAACGCAGCCCAGTACGGTTTTCGGCTGGCGGACCTGGACTGGGAATTGGCCGATGTCGATACGATGACCGAAACACTTGCCAAACCGACGGGGAATGGTAAGGACACTTGGGGAGTCCCCGTCAGCCGTCTGAAGCTCGAAATCGTCGACGCCCGGGCCCTCTGTCAAAGGCTGCGAGTCTCCCCGCTGACTCTGTACGGATGGGTTAGAGACGGCTGCCCGATTCTCCGCTGCTGGCCTTTCGCGCGTTTCGACGCGGAGTGCGTGCAGACGTGGCTGGCGGAAAGGGACATCAGCGAGTGGCAGGCCGAAAGTGAATATGACTTGGAGCGGCCAATCCGTATCATATTTAGAGCGGTATACGAAGGGCTGATATCGGCGGAACACGCCGAGGAAGTCATACGGTATCTTGGCTACGGAGTCTGGTCAGCGCCGATGCCGTGGCTGAAGGGAGGTTGGTAGAATGGACGCGCGCGACATCTGCAGGAGGCTTAACTGCTCGCCCATAACACTTTCTGAATGGGTGGATAAGGGTTGTCCGGTCGAGCGCCATCCACCCTCTGCAAACTACGAGATCGACCGGGTGAAAAAGTGGCTGGCCGAGAACGGTGTCACTGATTGGCCCAGGGAAAGCGATGGGGATCTGGACGAACCGATTCGCGTACTCTTGAAAGCCCTGCAGAGCAAGCAGATAACCCCGTGGCAGGCGGAAATGGTCATTGTGAATCTTGGCTCCTGCGCCTGGGGGTAGTGGCGATTGGTCGGTCGCTGCAAGGGAGCGAGACACGGCGGACGCCAAAAAACAGCCACCCATCAAACCGTCGCTTAGCCCGCATTATTCACGAAACGTCTGAAGACACTGCAGTCTGCCATAGGCTTTACCGTCCCTCGATACGCCGCCGGAGCGGCTACTCGGGAACGCGGAGTTATGCTTTTCCGGCACGAAAACAACAAGTCCGCGTCCCC
>JAUSGG010000063.1 GCA_030649165.1 Armatimonadota bacterium | reverse complement strand
GTGTAGCACGGGGCAGCGGGGGCTGTGAAGATAGCTCGACCGATAGAGAGAGTTCAGTTATACGGGAATTGTCATTTCGAGCAACCGACCCCGACGCATCGGGGTTATTTCGGAAACGAACCTCCCCGGTGTTTCGGGATTTGAGGGTTGGGCGTCATAGGCATGCTACAGCGGACAACTTCGGGTCCCAACCCGGAAATCCCGAAACGGGGCGCTTTCTTAGGAGCGGAGCGCCAGCGGAGTCGAGAAATCTGCTTTTCCTGTGGAGTACCCCGGAGGGTGTACGCCAAGATTGCGGTAAGCGCCAGCTTGCTCCCTCTCCCTCATCGGGAGAGGGAACCTAGCATAAACGTGACGCGCACCCTACCCTGGGAAAAGCAGATTCCTCACTTGGTTCGGAATGACATTGCCCCGTACGTACTCACAATTGTTGAACTCCCACAGGGAGGGGTATATCCCGGCAACTGTGAACACCAGTTCGCCAAAATACCATGAAAACTTAAGCTCCCGTTAACAAAGGTACTGATGCGCATTTGCCCTCTGGTTGGGCATGTACATGGGAGAGAAAAAAGGGCCGTTTTGGATGCGCCACGAGCGTGGAAGGGGAAAAACGCTTGTCGCGGCGCCAAAGCGCCCCAAATCCGGCCGGCGTCAAAACGACGACACTCGCGACTGAGCGACGACCCGAACCGGGGTATTTGAAAACGCAGGTAAAACGACAGTAAAACGCACGGAAACATGCTGAAACATGCCTGTAACTGCCCTGTCTTTGCCCGTAACCACCGCGGAACAGGGCCAAGTCGCACTAGAACGGCCCCATTTGGACTGCGGCGATTTATCGCCGCTTTGACCGCCGTAAAGACACCATCGGCTTCAGCGGTTTCAACCATTTAGCGTCTCAGCGGTTCAAAGAACGCGCAAACCGACAGCCGTGAACGGTCAACCGACAACTCTCCATCGTTGACGCCGCCTCCGCGGGCTTGTTATAGTGAGCTCAGATGGTCGCGCGGCATGGCGGTCATCTACCCCTTTGTGATTTATGCCTCCCGAGGAGCGCGAATGTGAAAGGCGTCTTCATGTGTACGATATGCGTGTGCGCGATAGCGTTCGGCATTCTCTTAGCGTCCTGCGCAAGCGCGGAGCAGAACGTCTCCCGATCTCTTCTGCCGGCGGGATCGGTCTGGTCCGGCTCCGGCGCGACGATACTGGGAGGGCCGAAAGACCTGCCCTTGACCGTGCGGTTCGAGCATCAGGAAAAGGAAGGCGTGACCGCAACCGTCGGCGCAAACTGGCAGCCTCTGGACTTGCGGGACACCGAGGTCCTGAAGATCGAGTTCAGCGTGAGCAGACCCGTGCGGTCCGTGAGAGTAGTTCTGGCCGACAAGGATGGCGTGGGCGCTGACAACTCGCTGGCGGACCTGCTGAAGGTCCAGTCTCTGGAGCCGGGTCAGACTTACACGGCGCTCTGGGCGTATCGCTACAGTCCGGGCTGGGTCCGCTATGGCCGGACCCGCGTGCGCTGGGAGGCGATTGCCAGTATCTCATTCTACCTGGGAGCGTCCGATCTGGAGACTCCTCTGGAGCTGACGGTCACTTCCCTGAACCTTCACACGTGCGATGGCCTGATCGAGGCGGGCACGCCCGCGCCCCTGCGCGTGATCGAGGACGACGACACCATCTATCGGTTGCAGAGGTACTTCGTCGCACGGGCCGAAGAGCTTACGGCAAAGGCGAAGCGCAGGCGGACTCCTCAGCAGTTCAAGACGGATCAGGACAAGTTGCGGGCGTCCTTTCGCAAACAACTCATGATGCCGCCCAGCGAGGGTCCCGCCAGGGCGATCTCTCTCGGCTTTGTCGAGATCGACGGTGTGAAGGTCGAGAAACGGCTGATCAACACGCGCCCCGGCGTCTACGTGACGTGCAATGTCTATTTCCCGCCGGACGCCAGGGGTAAAGCGCCTGGGATGCTCCTGCTCCCAGGGCACGGCAATATGGACTGGGAGGCCGGCATTCAAGAACTTGGCCTGGTGTTCGCTAAATCGGGCATGGTCACTTATTTCGTGGAGCCGTTCGGCCAGGGACAGCGCGGCTTCAACCCGATGCGGAACGAACTATTGGGGAATATGTCGACGGGTGTCCTCATCGCGGCGGGACAGAGCCTCTTGGGCCTCATTATGGACGAGCGCCGGCGCGTTCTGGACGATATGGCGTCGAGACCGGAGATCGACCCGGAGAAGCTCGCCGTAACCGGCTGCAGCATGGGCGGCACGCACACTCTCTGGTTGAGCGCAATCGACCCGCGAGCGAAGGTGGCTGTCGCGAATGCGGCAGTATATTTTTGGAGGGCGCCGTACGCCTACTGCCATTTCAGCCTGGCCGATCTCATTGTGGGGCAGTTTCAGTTCGGTGATGATGAGATCATCAATTCGCTGATCGCGCCGCGGACGCTCGTGCGACTAATGCCTGGGGCCAACGCGCCGGTTTCCGACGAGGTCGCGGAGAAGTTTCGAGAGGGCTGGCTGGACTATACGTCTATGGAATCGAAGGAGAACTGGCTCACCGAGCAGGAGGCACTGGACTCACATTTCGCGTACGCGCGGTCGGTGTATGACGCCTTTGGCGCGAAGCAGGAGATCGCGGTGGAGATAGCGCCGGGTCCGCACGCGTACACAAGAGAAATGCGGCAGATCGCGCGGGGCTGGCTGGATCACGCGTTCAAGGGGACCAAGATCGGCCTGCTGCCCGAAGAGCCGGCGGTCAATCCTATTCCTAACACGCCTGTCGAGAAACTGCTCGAATCGAAGGACAAGCTGTACTGCTGGCCCGACGGGAAAAGGCCGGACGACTATCTCGATCCGGCCCAATATGCGCTGAAAGTGATTCAAAAGAAGACCGATCTGTTGCCAAACGCGCCGTCTTCCGTCCGAGAATGGCGCGAGATAAAGCGTAAGATATCGAAGGGCGTGAGGAAGTGTGTCCGCACGGATTACAGCAAGTTCTCCACCAAGACCATAGCAGGCCGGAAAACGGAGCTTCGCGACCGGACGCTTACGCGGCTCGTTGTCCAGCCGGAGAAGGGCATCGATATCCCAATCCTGCTGGCCACTCCAAAGAAGACGAGCGGGCGGCTGCTGATATACCTGTCTCCCGACGGTCTCGCGCGGACCGCCGTTTCGCCGCGAAGCGAAGCATTGCTCCAGCGCGGCTGGACAATCGCGTTTGTGGACTTGCGCGGCGTAGGCGAAACGCGCCAGGCGTCGGAATCCGGCGGCTACATCGGCTTTCGCGACTGGGACCTGTGCAACAACTCGCTCAGACTTGGCGATACCGTCGCGGGGTTCTGGGCGCGCGACCTGAACGCCGTTCTCTCGGCCCTGCGAAATCGTCCGGAACTGAAGGACAGCCCGGTATCGGTCTGGGCCGAGAAGGAGACGGGTTTCCCAGCCGCGCTCATTGCCGCGAACGGCGCCGACGTAGATAACTTGGTCTTGGAGGGAATGCTCGCCTCTTATATGTCCCCCAGAGGCTACGGCGGGCTGTATGTTTACCGCGACGAGAACGGGAAACCAGTGGACCCTCAGCCGACGCTGAGTTACGGCAGTGAGGTCCCGTGGATTCCGAATCTGTTGGACTACGCCGACGTTCCGCAGTTGCTGGCGTTGTGCGCTCCGAAGCGACTGCTGATGCTCGCGCCGCTTGGCATCGACGGCAAGCCGAACGCGGGGCAGAGCAGTTACGAGTGGACTCAGAAGGCGTACTCGTTTGACAACCGGGACGGGTTTGCCTGTTCTGAGAGCTTATCGGACGGCGACGCGCTCGATTGGCTGGAGCTTCGGAGGCGGTTCAGGGATTGCCGACAAACGCTTGCGGTTGGTGAGGTTCAGCTAAGAACGCGGATGAACGCGGATGAAGCAGTATCGAGATTGAAAGTTGAGAAACCGGAATGGACTGAGACGGACGAGATGGACTTCACTCAGCCCAGTCTAAAGGTTAGAGGTTAGAAGTTAGAGGTTAGACAGGTTCAACCCTCACCCCAACCCTCTCCATTCCAGGGAGAGGGAGTTGCGGGGTCTCCCTCCCTCGACCCCCTTCGACTCACTCGACTCTTCTCTCAGACTCTGCAATAAGAGTTTGATTCCTCACGGCGCACGGGGAATAATGCTTGTATGAAGCAAGGGGTCCTCCACGATCTGCACCTGAGTCTTGGCGCGCGGATGACCGAGTTTGCGGGCTGGACGCTGCCCCTCAGTTACGGAAGCATTTTGGATGAGGTTCGGGCGGTGCGGTCGCGCGCGGGGCTGTTTGACGTCAGCCACATGGGGAGAATCGAGGTCGGCGGGCACGGCGCCGGGGCGCTTCTGCAGAGGCTGACGACGAACGATATCGGGCGACTGGAGATCGGCCACGGGCGGTACACTATGATGTGCAATTCCCGGGGTGGGATCATCGATGATATGGTCGTTTTCCGAACAGATACAGACCGGTACATTATGGTCGTAAACGCCGCGAACACACAGAAGGACCTCGACCGGCTTACCTCATACGCTTCAGACGACGTGGCCGTCAACGACCTGACTTGGCAGACATCGTTCTTTGCCCTTCAAGGCCCGCTTGCGCGCGCCGTTCTTGCCGCGGCCGCCGAGACGGTTCCTGAACTCTTCCGTTTTGGCTCCGCGCTCGCGCGGATAGCCGGCAATTGTTGCTCAGTCTCGCGCACAGGCTACACCGGCGAAGACGGTTATGAAATCGGATGCTCCAACTCCTATTCCGTGCAGGTATGGGAGACTCTGCGCACCGCCGGCGGGCCTTCTGGCTTGGCGCCGTGCGGGCTGGGCGCGCGGGACGTTCTCCGCATCGAAGCCGGTTACGTCCTTTACGGGCGGGACATCGATGAGGATGCCAATCCCATCGAGGCGGGACTGTCACGTTTTGTCAGAATGGAAAAGGGCGAGTTTGTGGGTAGAGAGGCGCTGCAAGGGGTCTTGGAGCAAGGACCCGACAGGCTCCTTGTGGGAGTGCGCATGGAGGATCGCTCGGTTCCGCGACCGGGCGCGCCGATATTGGCCAACGGGGCCACAATAGGTCAGATCACCAGCGGGACGTTTTCGCCGACCATCGGGCGGGGCATTGGGCTTGGATACATCGCCGCGGAAAAAAGCCTGCCTGGTTTGGAGGTAGAACTCGTGCTCAGGGAGAAGGCATACCCAGGAAGGGTGGTGGCTACGCCTTTTCTTGAGTTCTGAGTTCCGAGCGCTGAGTCCTGAGCGTGACGGAGCGTCGATCGTACGCGATATGCGATCGCGCGCGAAACAGAATATTGGGATTTCAAATCCCTGAGTTCTGTTTCGGGCGTCATTGCAAATAACGCCCCATCGAGCAAATAACGCCCGATCGAGTGAGTTCTGAGCGTGACGGAGCGCAGCCGGGAGCCTTGCACACAGTGAGGGGAATAGATGATTTATCCTGATGAATATCGTTACTCCAAGACGCACGAGTGGGTAAGCCTGGAGGCGAATCTGGCCAAGATCGGCATTACCGATTACGCTCAATCCCAGCTCGGCGATATCGTGCACGTGGAACTGCCGGAGGTTGGGACGGCGATCACCCAGGACGGTCTTTTTGGCAGCGTGGATTCCGTGAAAGCAGTGTCGGACCTCATATCGCCGGTGTCGGGAGAGGTAGTGGAAGTGAATGAGGACCTGGCGGAGAGCCCTGAACTGATCAACGAGGATCCTCACACCGCCGGTTGGATGATCATCGTCAAAATAGACGAACCGTCGGAGCTTGACGAGTTGATGTCCGCGGACCAATATGAAGAGTTCGTCGAAGCCGAAGCCTGATATCCCGTATATCCCCGCGACTCCGAAGGAGCGCGAACTCATGCTCCGAAAGATCGGGGCAGGGGACGTGTCCGAGCTGTTCGCGGTCATACCCGAGAAATCCAGGTTGGGAACGGACCTCTTCGTCCCCGGGCCGGAAACCGAGCTTGAGATTCTTGCCTATTTCCGCAACCTGGCCCGCGAAAACCTGAACCTCGAAGATTATGCCTGCTTTCTGGGTGGAGGTGTCTACGATCACTTCATACCGGAGGCGGTGTCCACTATTCCGCAGCGGTCGGAGTTTTACACCTCATACACCCCCTACCAGGCCGAGGTAAGCCAGGGAATGCTGCAGGCAATTTACGAATACCAGACGTTTGTCTGCCGCCTGACCGGCATGGACGTCTCGAACGCTTCGATGTATGACGGGGCGACCGCCCTCGCCGAAGCGGCAATAATGGCCTGCGACACGGTCGATCGGGATGAAATACTCGTTTCGCGCGCCGTCAATCCCTCGTACAGAGCCACGCTGGCGACGTACGTGTCGGGAATGGGGCTTCGCGTGAGGGAGATTCCTATTCGCGATGGCGTGACGGACGTGGCAGCGATGGCCGCGATGGTGAGCGAGTCCACTGGGGCGGTCCTACTTCAGCAGCCGAATTTCTTTGGGTGTATCGAGGCAGCCAAGCAGATTGGGGAGACCGCAAAGGCGAAGGGCGCGATGTTTGTGGTGAGCGCGGACCCAATTTCTCTGGGAATGCTTGTGCCGCCCGCCGAGTACGGCGCGGACATCGTGACTGGAGAAGGACAGTCGCTTGGAATACCGCCGGCATTTGGCGGCCCGCTGCTGGGGATTTTCGCAACGAAGATGAAGCACGTTTGGCGTCTTCCCGGACGGTTGGTAGGGGCGACCGTAGACACGGAAGGTCGGCGCGGGTTTGTTCTGACGCTTCAGACGCGCGAACAGCACATCCGGCGAGAACGCGCGACCTCGAACATCTGCACGAATCAGACTCTGATGGCTCTCGCCGCGGCGGTGTACGTCTCAGCGCTGGGCCGAAACGGATTTCGCCAGGTGTCGAACTTGTGTTTTCAAAAGGCGCACTACGCGCGGGAACAATTGAGAATCGCCGGCGTTGAGCCGCTGTGGAACGCGCCGTTTTTCCAGGAATTCGCGGTCCGCCTGCCCGCCCCGGCCGAGGAGTTGAACGTTGAGCTTCTGCGGCATAACGTTCTGGGCGGATTGCCGCTGGAGGCGTACTATCCGGAACTGAAGGATTGCATGCTGCTCTGCGTGACGGAGAAACGGACAAAACAGGATATAGACCGACTGGTGTCGGTGGTTAAGGAATATGTTCAACAGCAAGTACGAGCCGCTCATATTTGAGCTATCAGCGGAGGGAAGATCCGGGGTGGCTCTTCCGCCTTCGGACGTGCCGGAGACGAAGGCCGAGGCGAGTATTCCGCGCGAGATGCTGCGTCAGGACCTGCCTCTCCCCGAGGTCGGAGAGGTGGATGTGATCCGTCACTTCATCAGCCTTTCGCAGCGGAACTTCGGCGTGGATACCGGTTTCTACCCGCTCGGCTCGTGCACTATGAAGTACAACCCCAAGATAAACGAGCGTGTGGCGGGGCTTGCCGGTCTTCGAGAACTGCATCCACTTCAGCCGGCGGACACCTGCCAGGGCGCGCTGCGGCTGATGTATGAGCTTTCGGAGGCGCTGGCGGAGATCGGCGGAATGGATGCGGTAACGCTGCAGCCGGCGGCGGGCGCTCTTGGCGAACTGACCGGAATGCTGATGGTCCGCGCTTATCACGAGAGGGCAGGGGAGGGGTCTCGGCGTGTAGTGATCATACCCGACTCCGCTCACGGCACAAATCCCGCAACTGCCGTCCGGTGTGGCTTTGAGGCGCTGAATGTCCCATCGAATGAGCGCGGCACGGTCGATATTAAGAAGTTCAAGGAACTCTTAGGTCCACACGTCGCCGGGGTGATGCTGACGAATCCGAACACACTGGGGCTTTTCGAGACGGAGATATTGGAAATATGCGACATGGCGCATCGCCGCGGAGCCTTGATGTACTGCGACGGCGCCAACATGAACGCGATATTGGGACAGAGCCGCCCCGGAGATATGGGATTCGACGTAATGCACTTCAACCTGCACAAGACATTTTCGACGCCGCACGGTGGGGGAGGGCCCGGGGCAGGGGCCGTAGGGGTGAAGAAGACACTCCAACCTTTCCTCCCCTCACCCACCATAGAGAAGTCTGATAAAGAATACCGCTTAAACTTTAACATGCCTGAGAGTATCGGTAGGGTACATAGTTTCTACGGAAACTTTAGCGTACTTGTACGAGCCCTGGCGTATATAAGAGCTAACGGCCCCGCGGGGCTTCGCGCAATCAGTGAGACCGCCGTGTTGAACGCGAACTACGTGCGGTCGAGACTTCTGGACGACTACGATGTGCCGTACGGGGACCGTTGTATGCACGAGTTTGTAGCTTCCGCAAAACGCCAGAAAGATGAGAACAGTGTGCGGGCGCTGGATATCGCGAAGAGGATAATCGACTTCGGTTTCCACCCACCGACGATATACTTCCCACTGGTCGTCGAGGAGGCGCTTATGATCGAGCCCGTGGAGACGGAGAGCCTGCAAACTCTCGATGCTTTCGTCGATGCGATGCGACAAATAGCGCAGGAGGCGCGTGAAGATCCGGAGATCGTAAAGACCGCTCCGCACAATGCGCCGGTCACCAGGCTTGACGAAGCCTTAGCGGCAAGACGACTGGACGTGAAATGGACTCCTGGCGGCTGATCGAACACGGACCCGGCGGCGCCCATTGGAATATGGCCGTAGACGAGGCGCTTTTCCGTTCGTTCTCCGGCGGCGAAACGCCGGCAGTGGTGAGGTTTTACGGGTGGGACTCGCCGGCGATCAGTCTGGGCCGATTCCAAAGGGTCGAGGGGTCGATTGACGTCGAACTATGTAAGGGTCAAGGAATTGCCCTGGTTCGAAGACCAACCGGAGGGCGGGCCGTTTTCCATGGAACAGACGTGACATTCAGCATCGTCAAAGAAAACGATGGAGGGAGTGTAGCGGAATCGTATCGCGAACTCGGCGAGGCCGTAGCGGCGGAGCTCAGTTCGATTGGGATTCCCGCCGTCGCGTTCAGCGAAAGTTCTGGTCGGCGCGCGATGCGCTCCGAGACGAATTGCTTTAACCTGAAAAGCAGATTTGAGGTAGGTGTCAACGGGCGGAAGGCCCTGGGCAGCGCGCAGTTCAGGACGGATCGCGCGATCCTTCAACAGAACTCGCTTATCCTGGGGAACGGGGCTGTCACAGGGGTTGACCTGGAGGCCGTTCGCGGCGCTGTTCGCGCTGCAATACGGCAGGCGTTTGGTGTGACGCTGAATGCGTCGTTTCTCTCAAAGGAAGAGGAGAGCACGGCGGAAGAGCTGGTGCGGGGAAAATACGGTGTGGACCTGTGGAATCTCGTTGGGTCGGACGGCGTGAGTTCAGGGCCATCTCGATTGCGTTGACACTGCGTTTGGCAGGATGATATACTGAACAAGATAGAGCTTTAAGGAGGCAACCCACGTGCCGAAGAAGATTTTGGCGGTCGATGACGAGAAGCACATTGTCCGGCTCGTGCAAGTGAACTTGGAACGCCATGGCTACGAGGTCGTCTGCGCGCATGACGGCAAAGAAGCGCTTCAGAAAGTTGATGAAGAGCGACCGGACCTGGTTGTGCTCGACGTCATGATGCCTTATATGGACGGGTTCGAAGTCCTACAGAATATGCGACGGAATCCGGCTACTCGTGATATTCCAGTCATAATGCTAACGGCGAAGGCCCAGGACGCCGATGTATTTAAGGGTTGGCAATCCGGTGTAGACTGCTACCTTACAAAGCCGTTCAACCCGATGGAGTTGCTGTCCTTCGTCAAGAGGATTTTCGATTCGCTTGACGGCGGAGTCGATGGCGAGAAGCGGTTCGAACTCTAAGAACAAGGAGACTCATACTCGTGGGAAACCGTAAGACGTGGGCAATCGTACTCGGAACCACGGCCGGTGTGGCAATGGTATCGGCCGCCGTGACGTGGTACGTGAAAACGCATCATTCGGAGCCGGTAAAAGACGTTCAGGGTATGATTTCGGATGCATACGAGAGGATCAAGAGTCTCGAACAGTCGCTGACGAAGTGGAGATCGGCGGGCGAACCGGCGTAACGGTCGCCGGAGATAGCCATTGTTCGATGTTTTTGGGAGAGCGGCGGGGGGAATGTGCCTCGCCGTTTTCTTTGCGCGAGATATAACGTCCGATAAGATATGTTATGTTAACCCGCGCGGCGGCTTGGCGCGGAAGGTTCCAAGTTGTGGTCCCCTGCCGGACGGATGGCGGGGTTTATCCGATGAGGTTGAAGCCGCGGTCCGTGAAGTGTTTGTCGTAGGCGAAGACTTCCTGAATACCATATCGCCTGATACTTTCGAATGTTGCGCAGTCCACCAGGCTCGGCGCGCCGCGGCTCACACATGCAAGGAACATCGAGGCAGCAGCTTCGTGAAGCGCGGCGTCGATCCATTGTACTCTCATCAGTGGCAACAGGTCCTCAAGAAAGGCCCTCACCGCAGGGGGCTCGTATCTGGCCTGCAAGACAGCAGCCGTCTCGACAACGGCGTAGCTTGTGATGACCATTTCCCTCTTACCAATCACGAGATCCGTCCAGGCGACTGCTGCGCGGCTGTGGCGTTTGTCCGACGCGTCCAGAACAGCGACGATAGCTGATGTGTCAACGCACACGCTCATTGGCTTTGAACACTCTCAGCGAAAATCTCGTCGTGGCGTTCCGAAACGTCGCCCGTTCCGGACTTCACGCAGCCAATCACCTGCAGAGCCCGTCTTCTCCTTTCATCGTCAACTGCAGGGATTGCGAGTCCAGCGGCAACGAACTGCCTGACCAGCGCCGAGGCAGATACGCTCTCTTTCTTGGCTCGCTCGCGCAGGCTCTTAGCCTGCTCCTCAGTCAATTGGACTATGGTGCGTACCATCGAAGCGTCCTCCATGATGATATATTCCACAAATATGATATCACTCAACCGCGAGTTGTCAAGCGACACGCTCGGAACGGGTGGGCATGGTATAATGTGGACTGTAGATTCCGAGGAGAATCGCAGTGATGAGAACAATCCGTACCAGAGTTCTTGTGGCGTCGGTCTGCTTAGCGGTCTTGGCGCCGTGCGCTGGGGACGCGTCGAGTCTGACGTCTGCCCAGGCCGCGTCCCGTGCAGCCCGTTTCTTCGAATCCGTAGGCTGGAAACCGAATGGGAAGGTTTCGGTCAGCGGACCGAGCGTCGGCAATCGTGGCGAGGAGTACAGGGTGTCGGCTGGAGATCTCCTGCTTTCGATAGATATGCGCTCGGGTAGTATCACGTATGCCAGCAGCGGTCGGGGCTACACTAAGCCGAAAACTTCGATATCCGCCGCGAAGGCTCTCGATCAAGCCAAGCGATACGCCAAGGCCGCCGGACTCAGTCTGGCCGGCCGAAAGGCTGACGTAGTCCAACCGTCACAGGTAGTTTTTCGACGATACTACCGAGGCCACCCATTCATGGACGATACAATCACAATGATGATCTACTCCGGCGACGGCAGCCTGAAGTCCCTGAACTCCGGCAAAGCCTGTCCGCTTCCTGCGTCTACGCTGGCGAACATAAACAAGCGTGACTCGGAGCGGAACTGCAGACGAATCCTGACCGGACAGCGATTGCAACTCGGCAGAGTGTTATCGCAACGGCTGATGATCGTGCAGCCCAACAACTACTGGGGTGGATCGTGGTTGGCGAAGCGTGGAGAGGAGCAGGGCTTCTCCAAACTCGCCTGGGTCATCAGGTTCGAGCGGCTGCCGGGCGGGGGCCATTTTGCGGAAGGATGGGTTGACGCCGCAAACGGCAGGGTGATCGGCGGGGTTCAGTGCAAATGAGGATCATGATCAGCCTCTATGGCAGGCGCATGTTATCGAACCTGGCCGTCACTGTGGAGCCGCCGGGCTGTGGAACGGATGTTGAAAGCAGCAGAGTGATTCGTTTCGGAGGCTTCTGCATTTCCGGGAATATGAACAGGCAGACCTCGCGTTTCATCCGGCGGCTGGCGCGCTCCCAGCGCTTGTTGTACAAACGCTCTCCGGCGTTGCGGTTTATGTGATATACCATCGTCTCCAACGGATTGGCGTCCTGCCATCTTCCCATCACGCGACGCATCTCCGACCCCAATATGAAGCGGTCCCAATATTGCCCGAGGCACATGAATTTGACGCCCTTGTTGTCGTACAGCATACACTCCCAGTAATTGGAGGCACCGTCGATCAAGGGCAGATCAAGTTCCGCCCCGTAGAACATGCGTCGTCCGGGCTTGTCGCCCATCTTGCGAATCCAGCGGTAGCTGCCTCCCTTCATTGCTGATACGTTGGAGTCTACACGTCTGTTCACGTGCACGCGGCGCAATACAGCCGACAATCCCGCATGGGTTGATGTCGCCGGCAGCGCCGCGGGAGAGACGTTGGCAAATCGCAAAGTCGTTTTTCTTGGCAGCGGAGTGTAGTCCAACCCCTGAGTAATGGACAATGTGCGGACTCGTGGATTGTTTGGCCTAAGAACGAGTTGGACGTGGACTGTCCCGTTTGCTTCAGTCTTGGCCCATATCTTATTGACGAGCCTTGCGTTGCTGACATCCGTTCGGCCAATCTTGCTAAGCCGTTGGTTGCTGTACCGGTACACCAAAAGCGTAGCCATGACCTCGTTGTTGGGCAGTCGCTGTAAGCGTCGGAGTGTCAGTCGATGTCCTGCAAACGTTTTCGTGGATGGCGTCGGATACAGGGGCCTCGGCCACAGCAGCCAGGCTGTGGCTACGACTGTCAGAGCTATCACGATGACGGCCGGTGTTCGTCTCAATAGGCTCTCCCGGTAGATTTCGTTAAGGGCAATGGGACAGGGGTCCCCTACCCTTTTCTACATTACGATGTTCAGGTCCGCGCCATCGTGTGCGCATTTGCCGTCTGGTGTAACTGCGATAACGCGCGTAGTGTAGCCTGAGCGTTCGATTACCAGCCGCTTGCAGGATGGGCAGTATGTGTTTTCGCCATCGGGGATGCGGATGTTGCCGAGGTAGACGAACTTCAGCCCCTCCTCCTCCCCCACCCTCTTGGCCATTTGGAGCGTTTCCGGCGGGGTCGGCGGAACGTCCTGCATTTGCGCGTACGGGAAGAATCTCGTGACGTGCCAGGGCGTGAGGTCGCCGAGATTCTGGCAGATCCAGGCGGCGATTTGGCGGATATTGTCCTCGCCGTCATTCCAACCGGGGATTACGTTGGTGACGCACTCGACGTGCATGTTCCACTTGTTCTTCGCCAACGCCGCGCTCTCCAGGATGCCTTTGTGCGACGGGACTTTGATCAGCTTCCTGTAGAAGTCGTCCGACATGCTCTTGATATCGACCCGGTAGACATCCAAATGTGGACCGATCGTGTCCAGATGCTCCGGCGTGACGTAGCCGTTGGTGACGTAGCAGGTGTAGAGTCCGGCCTGTTTGGCCAGCCTGGCGGAATCGAGGGTGTAGTTGAGCCAAATGCCGGGCTCGTTGTAGGTCCACGCGACGCCCTGGCTGCCTGTGTCGAGAGCGCGTTGGACGAGCTGTTCGGGGCCGAAGTTGTAATCGCAGATGCCCATTGGCGAGACGGCGTCGGCGAAGGCGATCTCCCAGTTCTGGCAGAAGATGCAGCGGAAGTTGCAGCCGAGGCTGCCCACGGAAAAGCACGTGCTGCCGGGTTTGTAATGGAATACCGGCTTCTTCTCTATGGGATCCGCGTGGGCGGCAGAGACGACTCCGTAGATCGTGTCGTAGAGCTTGCCGCCGATATTTACTTTGGTCAAGCAGTACCCGGCGCGGCGCTCGGGGATCCCGCAGCGGCGGAGGCAGATGTTGCACCTGACTCGCCCGCCGTCGAGCTTGTCGTAGAGCAGAGCTTCGCGGACATTTGGGGCGCCGAGGAGGCTGTTGATCTCGTCGGGTTTGAGCCGAGTAAGGTCGTGATCCTGGACTATGCTGTCACCTGAGGACATGAGTCGCCTCCGTCAGACGGGACAGGATGTCCCCAGAACCTGGCCCCGGACATGGATGTCCGGGGCCATCGCAGATATTCATCCCTGTCTTATCCCTCCGGATCGAGAGATTTGTGCCGCTGGCCTTTTTTGATTGCGGACACCGGGGCGTCCACCACGCCGTAGATGTAGGCGAACATCCCGGCTCCGAGAAAGAGCAGGAGCCAGATACTGGGCCAACCCACCGATGAGCCTCCCACCGCGCCACCCGACAGCACGCTTAGCATTTGGCGAACGAACAGGGATGTGCCGCCCGAGAACGCTATTACCATAATCGACAACAAGAACGCCGCGAAGATTATGGCTCCCTTGGCGAATTCGCCGTTGTACATCTGGCCGACACCCGGCGCCGCCGCGGACAGAACCATAGCAAGGGCCGCGTTGCGGCGGAGTTCTTCCTTGTCCTCCGGCTTACTCAGCGCTTGCTCCACCGCTCTGCGCTCCTCGGCGTGCTGTCCGATCTCCAGGGCCACTCTTGCGTACTTTTTCTCTATCGCCGCAAGACTGCCATCGCGGTCCAGCAGATTACGGTATTGTTTTCGCGCTTCGTCGAGCTTACCGAGGCCGTGGAGAAGGTCGCCGAGCATTTCGCCGGCGCGGAGGTTGTCGGGGTCGAGCTGAAGGACCTCACGGCAGGCGTCCTCCGCGGCGAGGAGGTCGCCCCTGACCCTGTGCGCGTTGCAGGCGCTCAGAAGGCGGTCTAGTGTTGCTTGTTTTTGTATGTCTTCGGGATTGGACATATTAGTTGAATGTTGAAAGTCGAAGGTTGAATGAAGCTATCAGCGCCCAGCTTTCAGTCGTCAGCTTCCACCCTCTCCCCAGCCCTCTCCCTCACAGGGAGAGGGGATTACACTCTTCTCTTTCAGGGCCGCTTCGACTCCGCGCCAAATCGATTCCAAGTCGTAAAACTCGCGCTCGTCGCGCGCGAAGATATGAGCGACCACGTCTCCGGCGTCTATCAAGACCCAGCGGGACTCCGCGTAGCCTTCGACCCTCGGATGTTTCATACCGTGATCCGCAAGCGCATCGAGTATACCATCCACAATTGCCTTTATATGGAGATTCGATCCGCCGGAACAGACGACGAAGTAATCCGCAATCAGCGTCCGTTCCCGAAGATCCAGGACTTGAAGATTGTCCGCTTTCTTCGCTTCAGCGGACTCCGTTATCAGTTTCAGCTTCCGGTCAGTAGTTAGTCGGCGCATATTTTTCGAGGTCTACGTCCTTTCCAATCACGATAGTTACATCCGCTTTGGCTGAACTTTGTTCAGTTTTTTGCTTGATACTTATACAGTTCATAAGAGTCCCCAACTCCTGCGCGGCGCGGTCGTCCTTAATGTGGCTCTGTATTTCGCACCGCGGATAGTCGAAATCCGGAGCGTTTCCGGTAGATAGCACAGTATAACCCGATCGCGTCAGGAACTCAGCCACACGGGCCGCGGCGCCGGGAATTCCCGAACCGTTCAGGACCTCTACGGTCGGCTTGACCGGGGCCGGCGGCTGAAACTTCAACAGGCGGTCCACCACAGCCTGCGTCTCCGAAGGATCGCCGACCATATAGCTGACTCCGCCTATTGGCCGCGGTGTTCCCGGAAGCATCTCCATCTCCACTTCGTCCGGCTGTATCTTGCGCGACAATCTCGCGAGATGCAGCAAATCCTTGCCGGACATGTTGGTCTCTACATTCGACATTATCTGGTCAATCACGCGGGGCAGTTTGGTGAAGTTCTCCGTGGACATCATTCGCCTGGCCACAGCGCGCAGGAATTGCTGCTGCCGTTGAATGCGCGATATGTCGCCGAGCGCGTCGTGCCGGAAACGGACGTATTGCAGGGCCTGGTCGCCGTTCAGATGCCTGTAACCCTTCTTGAGATTGATGTACAAGCCGCCGCGCCTGTCTCGATAGCGCATGTTCTTCTCGATGTCGATCTCCACGCCGCCGAGTACGTCAACGGTCCTCTTGAGCCCGTCTATGTTGGTCTTGATATAGTATTCGATGGTGACGCCAAGCAGTTGCTCGGCCGTCTGCCTGCTCAACTCGATGCCGCCGAGCGCATAAGCCGCATTTATCTTATTGTAACCCTCTCTGCCGGGGATGACGGAGCGGGTATCGCGTGGGATCGAGATGGCCCTGATCTCGTTTCGGTCCAGATCGACGGCCGCCACGAGAATTGTGTCGGAGCGGCCGTGCACGTCCGCGCGCTTGGTTCCGGTGTTGTCTTCGCCAAGCGCAAGAACGCGAAACTGCCGGCGTCCTTCGAAGGGAGGCGCGACGGCCTGCGCGAGGCTGGTGTGGGTCTGCCGCAGGAAGGTGTGGACGAATAGTCCGCCGGCCACGCCGAGCATTGCCCCGCCGAGGATAATCAGAACGGCCGCAAGGGCGCCTCGCTTGCGATTGGTATTAGAAGCCTGCTTTCCGATCACTCGCATTTGCCTGTAAACAACACTCCGAATCCCCAGGGAAGTTTCACCCTCACCCTAGCAGCCAACGGATAAAGTCGAGAGACGGCCTGAAACTCCCCCTAACCCCCTCCTAAGAGGAGGGGGGACCCCTCTCCTTCTAGGAGAGGGCTGGGGTGAGGCCCGCTTCGTGGCCAATTTTATCCGATGCCTGCTAGCCCTCTCCCTCAAGGGAGAGGGGATTACGCTCGCTTAGATACATATAGCCCGTGTGAGTAGATGTACGCCTCGACCGGTTCGGGCAGCATATACTTGATAGACTTCCCGTTTCTGACACGGTTCCGAAGTTCCGTGGATGAGATATGCACGCCCGGCGTCTCCAGGAAGATCGTTTGCTCCACGAACTCGCGCGGCAAGCGCTCGTGCAACTCGTCCAGATTGTAGCCGGGCCGGGTCGCCGCGATGAGCTTGCACATCGACAGCAGCCTGTGCGGCTCGTGCCACGTGAGAATCTCCAGTATTGCGTCGGCCCCGGTGATGAAATACAGATCGGTGTCCTCGCCCATTTCGTCATGGAACTGCTCGATCGTGTCAACCGTGAACGACGGTCCGGGGCGTTCGATCTCCATCCGCGGACACTCGAAAAACGGATTCGACTGCGTCGCCAGGAGCGTCATTGCGTATCTGTGTTCGGCGCCGGAGACCTCATAATCCTTCTTGTGAGGCGGAATACCGGCGGGCACGAAGTAGACCTTATCGAGTCCGAATTCCAGTCTCGATTCTTCGGCTATGATCAGATGGCCGTAATGAACCGGATCGAAAGCGCCCCCAACTATCCCGATTGCGGACACTCGCTAACTCCTGACCTGGCCGTCGCCGTTAATGACGTATTTGTAAGTCGTGATCTCTTCCAAGCCCATCGGCCCGCGCGCGTGAAGCTTCTGGTTACTGATACCGATCTCCGCGCCAAAACCGAACTCGTATCCGTCCGTGAAGCGGGTCGAAGCGTTCACATAGACGCAGGCGGCGTCCACTTCATCCTCGAACTTGCGGGCGGCGTTGTAGTCCTGAGTGACGATGCACTCGGAGTGACGCGTGCCGTGCCTGGTGATGTGTTCTATGGCCTCGTCCACCCCCGAGACCACCTTTATCGAAAGGATCAAGGCGAGGTACTCAGTCTCCCAATCCTCGTCAGTGGCGAGGTTGGCCGCCGGGTAGATCGCTCTGGTGCGGTCGCAACCTCTGATATCCACTCCGGCCTCGGCAAGGCGACCGCAAATCTTCGGGAGGAATTCGCGCGCGACGGGCTCATCGACCAGAAGTGTCTCCATCGCGTTGCAGACGCTGCAGCGCTGGACCTTGGCGTTATAGGCGATCTCCTCGGCCATTTTGAGGTTCGCCGTGCGCTCCACGAACGTATGGCAGACGCCGCCGCCGTCGAAGATCACGGGGACGGTTGCGTTCTGGGCGACCGCCCGAGCAAGGCTCACGCCGCCGCGCGGCACGAGCGCGTCCACATATTTGTCCATGCGCATCAGCTCGTTGGCGGCCGCACGGTCGGTAGTCTCGATCAACTGTATTGCGTTGGCCGGAACGCCCGCGGACTGCGCGGCTTTCATCAAGACGTCCGCTATGGCCTTGTTGGAGTTGATTGCGTCGGTTCCGCCCCGCAGAACGCAGGCGTTTCCCGCTTTCAGGCACAACGCCGCGGCGTCGGCGGTGACGTTCGGCCTCGACTCGTAGATGATGCCGATGACGCCAAGAGGCACGCGGACCTTGCGAATACGCAGTCCGTTCGGACGCCGCCAGCCTTTGATGACCTCCCCGATAGGATCGGGAAGCGCGGCGACTACGTTCAATCCTTCGGCCATTCCTTCTATGCGCTTATCGTTCAGGCTGAGCCGATCTATCAGCGCGTCCGATATCCCCTTCTCCCTCGCCGCGGCGACGTCGATCGCGTTGGCGGAGAGCAAATCCGCCTTTTCGGCAACGATCGCATCGGCCATTCCAAGGAGGGCGGCGTTCTTGACGCCGGTCGGCGCGGAAGCAAGCAGCCTGGCCGCCTCCCGCGCCTGACGCGCTTTCTGCTCGACCTCCGAAACGGTTGTAACTCCCATAGGTCAGACTCCCATTACCATGTTATCTCGGTGTATGACTTCGTCAAAATCCTTATAGCCGAGGATTTGCTCGATCTCTCCGCTGCGCCTGCCTTTTATCTGACGAACCTCGGCGGCGCCATAGTTGACGAAGCCGCGGCCAAAGCACATTTTGCTCTCATCAGATATTGCTACCAAATCCCCGGGTTTGAAGTTCCCCTGGACATCGACGATGCCGGCAGCTAGCAGGCTCTTGCCGCCTTCGAGCAACACATCGCGCGCCCCTGCATTTACAAACAGAGCGCCACGAACAGGCGCCCCAAACGCCACCCATCGTTTGCGGCTGTTCAGCGAACGCGCGTCCGCAACAAAGCGCGTGCCGACCGCCCTGCCGGCGGCTATGTCGGCGACCACGTCGCGCCCGCGGCCATCCGCTATCACCATTGTAACACCGCTGCGCATAGCGATTTTCGCCGCTTCGATCTTCGCGCGCATGCCACCGGAGCCGGCGGGGCCGTCCGTTCCGCCCGCCATAGCGACTATATCGCGCCCGATGTGCTTCACTTCGGGCACGAGCTGGCCGTGTTTTGGCGATCCGCGGCGCATATCGTACAGGCCCTCCACATCGGACAGCAGGATCAGCAGATCGGCGCCAATCGCCGCCGCGACCATCGCGGCAAGCGTATCGTTCTCGCCGAACTTGATCTCTTCGGTGGCGACCGTATCGTTCTCGTTGACGATGGGCGCCGCGCCAAGGGAAAGCAGTGTATTAAGCGTATTCCGGGCGTTCAGATACCTGCTGCGATCGCTGAAATCGTCGCGCGTCAACAAGACCTGCGCCGCCGTAATGCCCGATCGGTCGAAAAGCTCCGTGTACATGTGCAGAAGCAGGCCCTGCCCGACAGCGGCGGCTGCCTGTTTTTCCGGCATATTGCGGGGCCGGGACTCCATATTCAGCCGCTCCATTCCGGCCCTTATCGCGCCGGAGGTTACCAGGACGATCTGTGCGCCCTTCTCGCACTGGGCCGCCAACTGCCGGACCAGATCGGCTATGGCGGATTTGTCGAGCCGGCCGGCGGCGTCCGTGAGCGTGCTGCTTCCGACCTTGACCACGATTCTCGCGGGCTTATTCTTCGACATCTTCTTCTTTATACTCGAACTCGGCCGCGCCGATGCGGACGGTGTCACCGTCACGCGCGCCCATCTTTTTCAGCTCCTTGTTCAGGCCCAATCGCTCGAACCTTCTGTGCAGGCGGCGCAGCGCGTATTCATTGCCCAGGTCGGTCATTGCGACGACCCTTTCGACGTCCCGCCCCGAGACGCTGTACTCATGGTCTGAGTCTTTCCGCGCGCTCCACGTCTCCTTCTGAGGAGAAACTGTGAACCTGACCACCTCTTCAGCGAGCGGGGCGGCTTCCGCTTTCTGCTTTTCGACTGCATCGGCCAGCGCATAGAGAAGCGGCTGAAGCCCCTCCCCAGTCAGGGCCGATATGCGAAACAGCGGCAAATCCTCTTGTGACAACTGCCGTTCGACCTGTTCCGCCGTCTCGGAGGCGCCCGGCGCGTCCATCTTGTTCAAAGCTATTATCCGCGGCAGCGCGGCCAGCTTTTCGCTGAACAGGCGCAGCTCATCATTGATCTTCCGGTAATCGTCGAGCGGGTTCCGCCCCGTCAACCCCGACACGTCCAGCATGTGAAGAAGGACTTTGGTCCGCTCGACGTGGCGCAGGAACTGCACGCCCAGGCCGACGCCCTCGTGCGCCCCTTCGATAAGGCCGGGTATGTCCGCCATCACGAACGAGCGGCCCTCTTCCACTCGCACCACACCCAAGTTGGGAATGAGCGTAGTGAACGGATAATCGGCGATCTTGGGGCGGGCCGCGGAGACTTTCGAGATGAGCGTGGATTTGCCCACGTTCGGATACCCGATAATCCCCACATCCGCAAGCAGTTTGAGCTCAAGACGCAGCTCCAGTGATTCGCCGGGCTCGCCCTTCTCCGCGAACTTGGGGGCCTGCTCCGTTGAGGTCGCAAAGCTCGCATTGCCTCTCCCGCCGACCCCGCCCCTCGCGACCACCACGGATTGCGCGAACTCCACCATATCAGCGAACAGCTCGTTCGTTGCCCTATCGTACACGATTGTGCCGGGCGGCACTTTGATGACGAGATCGGCGGCATCCTTGCCCTTTTTGTTGTCGGGTCCACCGTCGCCGCCGCGCTCGGCGCGATAATGATGCTTGTATCGAAGATCGGCGAGCGTTCCCAGACTGGAATCTACCTCTACCATTACGCTGCCGCCGTGTCCGCCATCGCCACCGCTGGGCCCGCCCCGTGGGACGAACTTCTCCCGGCGGAACGCGACGAGACCATTCCCGCCGCTCCCGGCGATTGCGTCGATTTCAGCTTCGTCTACGAATACCATAGCAGACACTCAGGTTGAATACAAGACAGTTGGCGGTTGACAGTTCCGACGGATCGGACAAATCCCATCGATCAGACATTTGCCCCACATACACAAAAGGCCCGGCCCTTTTTCAAGAGCCGGGCCTCTTCGATTCCCGCTATGAGAGCGTTGTAACACGCTCCGGATATACGCTTACCCGCCGCGTGGCGTGGCCCTCGAACTGCACGTAGCCGTCGATCAAGGCAAAAAGCGTATCGTCCTTGCCCCGTCCGACGTTGTTACCGGGGTGAAGCTTTGTGCCGCGCTGCCGGATCAGGATGCTTCCGGCCTTTACCTGCTCGCCGGCAAACTCCTTCACTCCGAGCCTTTTCGACTTGCTGTCCCGGCCGTTTCGAGAACTGCCGACTCCCTTTTTATGCGCCATTTACCTCACCTCACTTCTCGATTTCGATCTTCTCGACGGACAATTCCGTCAGCATTTGTCGGTGTCCATACCTGCGCGCAACGTTCTTCTTGGGCTTATAAGTGAAACCCTCGACCTTCTCATCCTTGAACTGCCGCACGACCTTGGCCACAACCCGGGCGCCGTGGACGCGCGGGGTTCCGACAATCGTCTCCCCATCCCTGTTGATCAGGAGCACGTCCTTGATGACGACCTCGTCGCCGACCTCAGCCTGGATATGGTCCACTACTATTGTAGAATCTTCTTCTACCCTGTACTGTTTTCCACCCGATTTAACGATTGCGTACACTGATCTATTCTCCCGGCCTAGGGTTCTAAGGTTCTAAGTAACAGCCAGACAACCTGATAATGTTATCACGGCGGCTGGGCCGTGTCAAGCGATTTGGTTGACGCAGATTCCTCGTTCCTCGGAATGACGTTGCCCGGCAGGTACTCACCATTCCTGAACTGTTACAAAAACTTGCATCTTACCGCCCCGGTAGTGTATACATGATGTTGTGATTGTTTGGTTATCGGGAATCCCGCAGAGTCACCGCGAAAGGAGACTACTTTGAAACTGAACATGCTTTTGCCGTTGATCTCCATCTCGGCCTTGTTGGCCGCGCCGGCCGGGGCGCAGCAGGCGCTCAGCCCGACACCCGCTCCGACGCCTCTGGTGTACAAGTTCAAAGCGGGCGACATCGACCGGTACAAGATGGTTATGAAGTTCCAGATGAACATTGCAATCCCTGGAATGCCTGCAATGCCAAACGGCGGAGCAATGGAAGCCAATATGTCCATGGTGAGCGTGCTCAGGTCTAAAGTGCTCGGTATACTTCCGAACGGGAATGCGAGGGTAAGATACGCATACGAATCCGTGAAGATGGACATGGATATGCCCGGCATGCCGGCGGCAGAGAAAGACAAGCTGGATGAGGCGCAGGCTGAACTGGCCAAGCAGATGCCGGTGATCACGGCCGTGGTCAACAAGTACGGACAGATAGTCAGCATGGAAGGGCTTGATAAGCTCGCCGGTGTGCCTCCGGGAACGGATATGAGCAAGTTCTTCAGCGGCCAGATGGGATTTGGACTCGGGACAGGGTCGCTTGTCTTCCCCGCGGAACCGGTCACAGTGGGAGACGCGTGGACGCAGGATATCCCGATAATGGGCGCGGGCAAACTCACGGTGGACTCGACTGTGGAATCATTGAACACCAAGGTCGGCGTCAAAGTGGGCGTGAAGATCAAACAAGACTATTATGGGCACATTGACCTTGCCGATCTGATGAAGGCCATGCTGCCCGCGCTGGGCGCGGGCGCGACGCAAATGCCCGCGATGAACGGCGGAATGGATATGAGAGGATGGGGCGTGGCCTACGTTGACCCAGTCAAGGGGAAGCTGATCCGCTCGGACGCTGATGTCGATATGAGCATGAAGATGACCGCGACAGCGCCGGCATCAGCGCCCGCGGCAGACGGGGCTCCCCAGGCGGTCAACGTGAATATGAATATGAACATGAAGGTCAACGTCATCAACCTGCCTGGGTAGATGCGGCAGGTGACAGGTGATGGGTGACGGTTAATGGGGGCCGGGTTTCCGGCCCTTGACTCCTCTGACTCTCTCTACCCCCTCCCCTCCTCCGAATTCTGCAACAGTTCAGGAATGGTGATTACGTACCGGGCAACGTCATTCCGAGGAACGAGGAATCTGCTTTTTCCGGCCACTTTACAGAAGCAGATTTCTCGACTCCGCTGGCGCTCCGCTCCTAATGAAGCGCCCCGTTTCGGGATTTCCGGGTTGGGACCTGAAGTTGTCCGCTATAGCATGCGTATGGCGCCCAACCCTCAAATCCGTGGAGTAGAAGAATGAGCAACACATCCCTCCGGCTTCAGCCTAATCCGTTGCTGGGTTTCCCCGTAGTGTCTCACTAGCTGCTTGCCAGGACATGCGACTCATTCTCCCCTCCCCGAACCGTACGTGCGGT
>JAUSGG010000061.1 GCA_030649165.1 Armatimonadota bacterium | reverse complement strand
CCAGTTGGACATCATCTTCGCAGCGAACCTCAACCCCGCCCACAACGTCAACTCCCGTAGATGCCAACGCTGCGAGAAGACGTGTATGCTCAGACTCGGTCTCCTCGGTCGCTGGTGTCCCAACCGACACACAAAGAACCTTTGCTTCCTTCCGCTTACTCATCTGGACTAACCGCCGAATTCCCGCACCGCCTCAAAGAAAGCTTCCACGTTTTCCCACGGCACCTCCGGTTCGAGTATCTGCGACGGCGCTATCCAGAGTCCGCCGTTGTAACCGAGGTTCCGGATGTTGTCTCGCACCGTTTGGCGAATCTGGTCGGCTGTGCCGAAAGGGAACACCGACTGCGCGCCCACCGTGCCCCAGAGCGTCAGCGCGTCGCCAAATCGCCGTTTGAGATCGAGCGCGTCCATGCACTCCGGCTGAATGGGGTTGAGCGCGTTAGTGCCGATCTCGATAAAGTCGGGGATTAAGGCATCGACCTTCCCACAGTGGTGCTGGGCAACGAAAATGTCGGGGTTCACTTCTCTGGCCGCATCGATCACCTTCTTTGTTCTCGGCTTGACCCACTTGCGGTACATCTCCGGACTCATAAACAGCCGGTCCTGCATCCCCATGTCCTCTGAGAGCCAGATCATGTCTACTCCTGCTTCGGCGTAGCGCCGCGCCATAAAGGAATGGGCGTCGCAGAACAAGTCAAGCAGATACTCGACATAGTCCTGGTTGTCCATCAGGTCGCAGGAGATATTGTCTATGCCCCGCATGTAGCAGGCCTTCTCCCACCCCGTATGCCCGGCGTTCCCGATCACGAAGTAGCCGGCCTGGCGCAGGGACTTTACCCCGTCTTCGATATGGGCGTAGCGGTAATCGGCTTTGACATCCGGCCAGGGAAACGCTTTCAGCTCCTCTACGGTGTTCACTGACGCCAGAGGCGCCAGATACGTCGTGAAATGGTAGAAGTCACCGGGAACGTTGGCTTCGCCCCACTCGCTGACCAGCGTTCCGGCGGGCAGACCCTCGGGGAGATAGCGCGAGAAATCGTATTGGATCTTCGTGGGCGCCGGCCCAATATGCCTATCCTCAAACCCATAGTATTCAGCCGGATTGTCGGAGCCCGTATGCCGCTTGAACTCTTCCATGATATGCGGCGTGAACCCGGCGTTCTTGGGAATCCGATCCGGTTTTCTGAACGTGAGGGTCGCAATGGCCCGCTCTCTTGGCGACATTTCATACATCGGGGGGCTCCTTAGTCGAGACTGACCACACTTGCCCGAATATACTGCGCGCGCCCCGCAATATCCTCCTGTCAGCGGTTGGAGTCAGGCGCGCGGCGTGATGGTCCCTTGAAGAGTTCGCCCGCTAGTCGTATACTTAACTGGCTCCACGTAAGAGTTCAGGCTTGGTGAGTAAGTATCTCTTCGCTGCTCACTTTTGGGAGACGACGAGCGTAATCCCCTCTCCCCCCGAGGCCGTCATTGTAAGCGTGGACGGCGCGCCGGCCCGCGTTTTCACCGCGGAGCATCTTGCGGCGGTGGCGCTGCGGACAGGATGCGCCAGGGACAAAGCCCGTCTACTGCAGTTCGTGGAGTCAGACGCGATCGACATGACACGGTTTCTGGCCATTCTGACGCGGCATGGCCTGCTTGACCGATGGGACGTGTTTGAGCGAACCTTGCTTAGGGGCGGATCATGACGTTCGACATGGGCAAGATTCTCGAAAGCAAACGAGCGCTGCGCAGCCGTCTGGCCAGCCTTCCGGTGACGGAAAAACTGGCGATGCTGGACGCGCTGCGGGATCGGGCGCTCGCGATCCGGAAAGCGGCCACCCGCTCGCAAGCGACAGCGGTGCGGGAGTCCCCGCCGGGATATGGCGTCAGCGACCGGAAGGACTGACCATACCTGCCCGAATATAGGGTCCGTTGGCCACCCAGGCCGGCTCGATTCCGCTGCGTCTACTTCTCCATCTCTTTGGCCGGCACATAATAATAGAGAATATCCTGCATGTCCCAATAGCGCGTCAGGCCGAAAGCCACGCCTTTGCGCTTCTCATCCAGTATGCTCACCTGCATCATCTGCGCGCCCTTATCCAAAAACGTTTTGTCGCCGGTTAGCTCGTAGCCCCAGAACAACGGCGTTATGTCCTGCATGGCATATCCTGACGCGTCGACCTGCTGCAGAGGACCGCTGTTTAGGATCAGTCCGGGCTCGGCGGGTGACATCCAACTGTAAGCCATGTTGTAGGCTATGTCCGCGCACAGGCGGCCCACGCGCTCATCGCCGCTCGCCCGCCAGTAGCGCATCAGCCCGGCCATCAGGATCGAGTTCATAGTGGGCGATCCGCCGCGGTACTGCCAGGCAGTTGCCGGCTCGGTGAAGAATCCGCGGCGGGGCATTGCCTCCGCCAGGGCGAATTCCGCCAATCTCTTACCGGCCTCCAAATGCTTTCTGTCGCCGGTGTTCTCGTAAGCGATCATGCTGCTGCGGAGCGGCCAGCCGACCGCCCTCCCGGACGAAGCCCCCATGCCCGTATTGGTCACATACAGCCAGTCGGCTATACCGACGGCGGATTCTCGGGCGTCGGGGTCGCCGGTGAGATAGTGCAGAATGAACAGTCCGCCGAGCGGCGCGTTGAGCGAGTATGGCTGATGGCCCGTGTGGTTAGGGGAGATGCCGTAGCTGGCGCCGATGAATGCGGGGTCGGACCCGTGGTGGCAAATGTCGAGGTCTATGAAGTGTTCCTGAAACGCTTTGGCGTAATCGATCCACTCCCGTCTGCCCGCAAGCAGCCCCACGATGTAGGAGCCATAGTCCACTTCTTGATACATGTTGCCCCACGTTCCGCGATAGGCGTTGTAGACTGAGTCGCCGTAGACATCCGGCCAGTTGCGTATTCCCTGCGGCTGGTAGCAGTTCAAGCTCGGCGCGTAGATGGTCATCAGCCTGCGTATTTCGGAGAGAGCCTCGTGAGTTAACGAAGCGCCCCTACCGCCGAACGCCTGGTTGTTCCCGTACCACTCCGGCGAGATGAGAATCGGCGGCGTTTCAAATGCCTTGAACGCCGATTGGATATTGGGCTGGTCGCTCGCGCCCTTGTGGAAGTAGAGCAGCAGTTCGTGGCGTTTGGCCTCGCCTTTGGTCATCACGTACTGCTCATATTCAATGGTAACGGCGAATAGATCGAAGACCATTTGCCCGCTCTGGCCCGCCCACATCCTCTTCGGGTATAATTGGGCGAAATGCCGCACGGCCCCCGATACGCCATGCTCCGGCGTTTGCAGGCTGATCGGCCCGGCCCAGTGACTGCCGGACCCGCGCGGGGCGTCGCTGCCGTCGATAACGGTATAGGCGTCGCATTTGGCCTGCCGCACCAGCAGCTTCTGATTCTCCGCCGGCCCGGTCGCGAGCTTCTGGTCGCCCAATACCGCCTCCCCCGTCTCCAACGGAGTTTGGACGCGCAAGGAGAAGTCGGTGACAAGCTGAGCGGGAACGTCGGTGTCGTTGAATATCCGGTAGAGAATCCGCACGTAAGGTTTGCCTCGATAGGCGTGGACGCGACAAGTGAAGCGGCCGAAGGTCTTATCGGCGGAGATCAGCTTGCCGGCGATTGACACCGTGGCGCGCTCCGGCCCTGATGATTCGACCGTGACGGTCTCGTTGACGGGGATGAACTCCGTCTCCTCCCACCCGTCACGGGACTTGACCACCCCGGTGATTCCCTCGGACAGGGGCTGGGTCTCTCCGGCGAGCGTGAAGGCTTGGGCGAGCGACTTCGCGCCTTTGTTTACGGCGAAAGTCAGCGCGCCCGTGTTGACGGTTACCGCTCCATCAGTCTCGTTGACGACCAGGCCGGTCTGTTCCGGCGCCGCCGCAACCTGAGAACCGTAGGCCAGGGTGTAGGATTTGCCGACATCGGACGCGCCTGCCTGGAAGTCGAGCAGCAGCCAGTGGATACTTCCGTCGGGCCACTTGTGGAGCGTCTGGGTTTGAAGCGGTACGGGCTTGCCGGCCGCATCGGTAAGCGTCACGCGGGATTTGTCGAACAGCTTGCCCTGGGCAAATGGAACGCCCCACGTGACCGGATACCCGTCCTCCGGAAGGCCGTCGGGGGCGTTCAGCGTAAACGATCCTTCCGCGCGGGCGACGGGTTGAGCGACACCGGACTTGATCGGCCTGAGCGGGGTTTCGCGCCGAGCGGGGTTCTTCTCCCACGGCAGCGCGCCGCCGGAGCTGAGCGCGACATCGCCCCAGAACACGCGGGTGTAGAACTTGTGCTCCGCGTCCTTATCGGCCTGCGCCGCCCAATCCCAAATGCCGAGGCGATATTCATCGCCGGGGAGTTTGGTAGCTGGATTGACCTTGTCGATAACGCGCAGGGTCAGATCGAACGACTTGCCGGGCTTGACGTATTTCGTCACGTCGACGCTCGTGTAGCCAAAGCTTTCCGCGTCGGCGACGTCCTGCTCCCACACGACGTTCTTGTCGATGAGGACCTGCTTGAACCGATGGCCGACCAGATTGTGGCAAGCCGCGTAAGAGTGCGTCCACGTAGGCCTAACCCGCTCCCATCCGTCGGCCATATACGTGTCATTGGCGTAAAGGTTCAGAAAAACGGGGCCGCTCCAGCCGGCGGGGATTTTGACGCGCGCGCTGATTGCGCCGAAGTCGCCATCTGACGAAGTGTCCCACGGATGGAATATCTGGAACAGCCCGCGCGGGTCGCGGACCGGCAGATACTTGCCACGGGAGGAGAACTTCCAGGTGGTCTTGTCAAATCCCAAGTTCACGACTTGCGCGGATTTCACGTTGCCGGCTCCCCCTCTCGCGGCGGACGAACTGAGAGACGGCAGCACCACAAGCGCGGCGACAAGCGCGAAGATAGTCATGAAATCCGCCCTGCACATAGTCTGTCGTGTCCTCCATCATACCCACTGACGCTTACGCTTTCGGTGAGAGGCGGGGAATGTCCTGCGTATTGGGCGCATCGAACACATGTGCGCGGACTGTCGGCCTGAACTATGGTTCGACGAAAAACCCGGATGAACGCGGATAAGAGCATAGGCCGGAAGGCGGGTCGGCGACTTGAACGCGCGGCTGCTCTTTATGCTACAATAGCATATGCTTCGTTTGTGTTTTAGTTTTCAGGGAGGCGCATTATGATGCCCCGATCTCGTTGGCAAGACAGAATAGTGGTTGAACCGGACCTCCACCATGGGGTCCCTTGCATCAAAGGGACACGTGTTCCCGTTGCTACGATACTTGGCAGCTTGGCTGACGGCATGAGCGCGGAGGAGGTCATCGTGCAATTTCCTCAGTTGACCAAAGACGACATTGGCGCTGCGCTTTCGTATGCCGCCGAAGTGCTGCGGCAGGAGATAGTCCTGCCGATGTCGGCATGATGGCTGCCCGTGTTCTGGTGAAAATCGACGAGGATCTACCTCTGGCGGTAGCAGGTATCCTGCGAGAAGCCGGATACGACGCTGCCTCCGTACTTGACGAGAAAATGGGCGGCTGGAAAGACGATGCGGTATGGCGCATTGTTCAGTCTGAGCACAGGCTACTCGTTACCGCGGACAAAGGCTTCGCAGACACTCGATCCTACCCGCCCGGCACACATTCCGGCATCGTTCTTCTGCGCCCCGATCAGGACGGCGCCAGGCCGACGACTGATCTGATCCGTGACCTTGTTGCCTCGCACAATCTGTCTGACTTCGCCGGAGCGATAGTCGTGGTCACAGCGCGGGGCATACGAGTGCGACGGTCGGCGGGATAGTGAAGGGTCAAGTTTTATCTATCCCTCCAGGTATCTTACCTGGAGGGATTAGGGATTGTAATCATTCTTCTGCGCCCCTCACGGACGGCATTCCAGCACGCTGACCATTTGCGGGCCGGTGTCGGTAACCCCTTCGTGATCGCCCTGATTCGTGGGCT
>JAUSGG010000047.1 GCA_030649165.1 Armatimonadota bacterium | reverse complement strand
TCTCCTTTCAGGAGAGGGCTGGGGTGAGGTTCGACTGGGGCCGACGAAAGCGATGAGTAATCGGACAAAACAACAGATGAACCCGGCTGCGTCGTTCCAGGCGACTGAATTGTGGGCTGAGGAATGCCGGAAGGGCTTGGGGTCGGCGCGCGACCACGCGGGGCTGGTTCGGTTTCTGAGGGAACGCCGGGCGGAGCTGGCGGCGTCGCCGAAGTCGGTCCAGGGCGTGAGCCTGATGCGCAAATACTCGGGGCTTATGGACCTGGTGGTCGAGCGTCTGTTCGAGATGGCCCTGGCGGAAACGGCGGCGGAGGCTGGAGTTGAGCCGGAGAAGATCGACGTCGAAATCGCGATAGCGGCGACGGGAGGCTACGGCCGACGGGAGCTTTGTCCGTTCTCAGACGTGGACATAGTGTTCGTTGCCGAAGATCGCGAGTCGCCCGTTAGGGAGGCGTTCGTGAGGAAGATGTTCCATAAGATCATGGAGGTCTTTCTCACCGGCGCGGAACTGAAGGTCGGCTACTCCTACAGGCAGCCGGAGCAATGCCTCGGCCTGCCGCACGAAACTCAGACCGCGCTTCTTGACGCTCGCCGATTGGCCGGAAGCGAGCGAGTTTTCGGACGGTTCCGGTCCGCGCTTCGGGACAGCATAGACCCGGTGGAGTTTCTGCGAAACAACCGGATGCAGCGGCAGTGGGCGCGAGAACGTTTCGGCCAATCACCCCACAAGGTGGAACCCAATCTGAAGGAAGGCGCCGGGGGGCTCCGCGACATACATGCGGCGCGCTGGGCGGCGCAGGTGGCCTTCGATGTCCCCAGCGAGCGGGCGCTCGATGAACTGCGAGAACGCGGCGCGCTCAGCGAGATGGATCTCTCTCAGATGCGCGACGCGCTGGAGTTCATCACGGGCGTCAGACACCTGCTGCACCTGTCGAGCGGACGCGGGAACGAATCGCTCACGGTCGAGCGGCAGGAAGCCGTCGCCGCGATGCTGTCTGGCGCGGATGAGTTAGCTTCGGCAGACGGGTTGATGCGCCGGTATTACGCGCGCGCGGAAAATGTTGAATACGTAGCCGCCAAGGTTTTGGAGTACTGCGACGAGCAGAGCTTCGCGATAGAGACCGGGGTGTACGCTGAGGGCGGGCGGCTCTACCTCGAACCCACGGTGACCAGGACCGGCGAGCCGGATTTCGTAATGCGGATCATCGAGCGCGCCCAACGCTACGGCCTGGAGCTTTCCCGCGGCGCGCAGGACGCAATTCGCGGCACGATGTTACTCTCCCCGCCCGATCCCAGCGGAGAGAGCGCGCGGGTCTTCCTGACCCTGCTGGCGAATCCGCAGGCCCCGGCGGCGCTGGGCCTGATGTCGCGCCTGGGCGTTCTCCAGTGGCTCTTGCCGGAGTTCGGGGAGTTGGCGCCGCTCCTGCCGGGCGACGCCGCGCACGAAAACACTGTGGGGGAACACAGCCTCCAGGTGATAAGAAACCTCGACGCGCTGAAGACCGACGAAGACGAAGAGGTTCGAGGCATATTCGCGGATGTAAAGGACCGGCGCGTTCTGCTCCTTGCCGGCCTGCTCCACGACGTGGGGAAAATCAGCTCCAACGGCAACCACGCTGAACTGGGCGCGGGAATCGCGGAAAATGCGGCTTTGCGGGTCGGGCTGCCGACCGAGGAAGCGGCGAAGGTGGCCTTTCTCGTGAGGCATCATCTGCTGATGGGCGAGACGGCGCGCCTGAGAGACCTGAACGAGCCGAAAACGACGAGCGAGTTTCTGAACGTCGTGTCGGATATCGACTCGCTGCGGATGTTGTTCCTGTTGACGCTGGCGGATTTCCGGGCGGTGGGCGACGCCAACTGGAGCGCGGTCCACGTTCGGTTTCTCAGAGAGCTGTACCATCGGGCGTCGAGACAGCTTTCCAGCGTCGCCCAGGACCATGAGATCGACATCGAGCGCCACCGTCGCCGGGTCCGCCGGGAACTCACGCTCGCGAACCTCGACCCGGGAGACGTGGACGAGCACAGCGCGTGTATGCCCGTGGCTTACCTGCTCAATACGTCGCCCGAAGACATGGCCATGCACATCGACAGCGTGCGGCAGGTCCGGTCGGGAACGCCGGTCGTGGAGTTCAGCGACGACCGCACGAGCGATTTCACCACCCTTACGATTTGCGCTTTCGACGATCCAAAGCCGGGACTCTTGTCTAAAATCGCCGGCGCGCTGCATGCGCTTGACGTGGACATCCACGCCGCCGAAGTGTCCACGCGCGAGTGTTCGGATATCATCGCCATAGACACCCTCTATGTGGACTTCGAGCAGGGTCAGCTTCCGGAGTTCAAGAAGCGGCAGGTTGCAGCGGACATCACGAACGTTCTGACGGGCAAAGTGAGCGTCGAGGAGCTTCTTCGGAGCAAGGGAAAGTCCACGAGCCGGAGAGTCGAGGCGCGCGATTTGGTCGTCCACAGTCACCTGTCGGACCGTCACACCGTGCTGGAGCTTTCGGCGGACGACTGCGAAGGACTACTCTACCACTTAACCCACGCCATCAGCTCGCTCGGTTGGAACATCCACGGCGCGCGCGTGACGACGTTCTCGGGCCGCGCCAGGGACGCGTTTTACGTTACCGACGTGCAGGGACGGAAGCTCAAACCGGACGCAGCCGCAAAGCTGGCGGAGATGCTGATGGTTGATGCTTGATGCTTGATGGTTGATAGTTGATGGTTGAACCTCCCCCTGACCCCCTCCTGGGAGGAGGGGGGATCACGCTCGGCTCCTTCAACTCCCTGGACTCCCCCAACACCCGATGGCCCCGGACAATGTCCGGGGCCAGGTTCTCGGGACATCTTGTCCCTGGTGCGAGCGCCTCGCGATAGTGATGTTAGGGGACATGGATGTCCTCGGAATTTCGCCCCAGACATGGATGTCAGGGGCGATCAGGTCATTTATGGCGAGAACTCAATGATGCCACTCGTATGCAACGGGGTTTTTGAACACTCCCGAAGCGTGTTCCGAAGCACAGAAACGTGGTGCGCTCAGCGATAGGTCCCACCCTCACCCCAGCCCCATTTGGAGATCAGAAGTTAGAGGTTGGAAGTTGGAGTCCGGTTCAACCCTCACCCCAGCCCTCTCCCTGCCAGGGAGAGGGGGTTAGCCTCGTCCCGACTCCCCCGTACAATTACTGGGTTGACAGTCTCCTTGCTACGTGCGAAGATTGGCTATTCTAAAGAGAAGATTTCCGGTTTATGCGACAGCCGTGAAAAAGCCGTCCGGCGCCGGGTTACAAGGAGGGCAAGTCATGTCGTGTGGTTGGAAGAGGGAGATATCGGGGTCTGCGTCAGTCTTATTAGTGGCAATAGCATTCGCACTGGCGATGGGGAATAGCGCCTTCGCGGGCTTTACGGACATTGGGGCGGGGCTGGTGGGAGTTCAGTACAGCTCCGTCGCCTGGGGCGACTACGACAACGACGGAGACCTCGACGTCGCCATCGCCGGCTACACGGGAACCGCTTACACCAGCAGGATTTACCGCAACGACGCGGGAGCATTCAACAACATCGGCGCGAGTTTGACGGGAGTTCGAGACGGCGCGCTCACGTGGGGCGACTATGACCGCGACGGCGACCTCGATCTCGCTCTCTGCGGATATTACAACGATGGCTCTCCCCACTATGTCGGCAATATCTACCGCAACGACGCTGGGACGTTCGTAAACACAGGCGCCGGGCTGAGCGGATCCCGCTACGGCTCCCTCGCCTGGGGCGACTATGACAACGACGGCGACCTCGACCTGGCCTTGTGCGGGTTCTACTACGATACGGCTAACCACTACGTCGGCGCGATCTATCGCAACAATGGCGGGACGTTTACCGACGTCGGCGCGGGATTGACCGGAGTGTATTTCAGCCGCCTTGCCTGGTCGGACTACGACAACGACGGCGATCTCGATCTGTGCATGACGGGTTACGACGGAACCGCGGCGGTCGGCAAGGTCTATCGCAACGATGGGGGCGCCTTCACCGGCGTCTCCGCGGGAGTCCCCGGAGCGCTGGACGGCTCGCTGGCCTGGGGCGACTACGACAACGACGGCGACCTCGACCTCGCGGTCACCGGGTTCAACTCCGGGTACATCGGAAAGATTTGCCGCAACGCCGGCGGAACCCTGGTCGACGCGGGAGTTGTGGTCCCCAAAGTGCGGTATTCCTCCGTGGCCTGGGGCGACTACGACAACGATGGCGATCTCGACCTGGCCATAGCCGGGTACGATGGGGCCGCCAGAATCACCAGAATCTACCGCAACAACGCGGGACTCTTCGCGGATATAGCGGCGGGTCTACCGGGGGTGCGCGAATGCTCGCTCGCGTGGGGCGACTATGATAATGACGGCGATTTGGACCTGGCTGTGTCGGGATATACCGGAACCACGAGAATCAGCAACATCTACCGTAACGATGGTGTCCCGCCGAACACGCCGCCGACCGCCCCCACGAACCTTTCCGTAAACTTCGCGGACAACGACATTACGTTCCTATGGGGCGAAGCAACGGACGCGGAAACCCTCTCGGGAGGGTTGTCTTACAACCTGCGAGTGGGAACAACGCCGGGAAACGACGATGTGTTCCGCGGAACGGCCAGTCTGACCTCCGGGCTTCGCGGGTTGCCGGCGATCGGCAACGCTCAGGAGAACCTCTTTTGGACGATCGGAAACCTGAGTCCTCAGAGTACCTACTACTGGAGCGTACAGGCCATCGACACAGCGTTCGCCGGGTCCGCGTGGGCGACGGAGCAATCCACGGACCACTACAACATTACCGGTTACATTCGTGAGGACACAGGCGCCGGAGTCCCGGCCGTGCTTCTGACCGCGACAGGCAGCAGCACAGCTACAACCGACAGCAGCGGTTACTATTGCCTGTCGGTACCGGTGGGCTGGAGCGGTACGGTGACTCCGAGCAAGGCGGCCTGCGACTTCAACCCAGCGAGCCGGTCGTACGCAAACGTCACGAACAATCTGTCGGGCCAGGATTTCCTGGCTACGAAGTGGTTCTCCGGCATCGATGCAGGGATTGTCGGAGCCACTTCCTGTTCTCTCGCCTGGGGCGACTATGACAATGACGGCGACCTGGACCTGGCTATCGCGGGAATGTCCGGAATCGGCTACGTCAGCAAGATATACCGGAACGACGGAGGGGCATTCACCGATATCGGCGCAAATCTGGTCGCCGTCAGCTACTGCTCCCTTGCCTGGGGTGACTATGACAACGACGGCGACCTGGACCTGGCCCTTGCGGGATTCGCGCAAAGCGGGGGCTCCGCCAGCAAGATATACCGGAACGACGGAGGGGCATTCACCGATATCGGCGCGGGTCTTACAGGAGTAGGATTCTGCGCCGTTGGCTGGGGCGACTACGACAACGATGGCGATCTCGACCTAGCTCTTGCCGGAAGCGCCTCCGGCGGCCGCGTGGGCAAGCTGTACCGCAACAACGGCGGGACATTTGCCGAGGTCCCGCCTGCATTTGCGACGGTCTACCTTTGCACCCTCGCCTGGGGCGACTACGACAACGACCGTGACCTCGATCTTGCGTTTTCCGGATGCGGCGTCGACCCGTGCTGCGACGCCAGCATCTACCGCAACAACGGAGGATGGTTGTACGTTAACCGCGCGGGGCTCTGGGGGACCTGCCGCAGCGCCCTCGCCTGGGGCGACTATGACAACGACGGCGATCTCGACCTTGCTGTGCCCGGTCAGGGCGGTGACGACGTCGGACATACGCGCATCTACCGTAACGACGGCGGCGCGCTCACGGACAGCCTCATAGACATAGTAGGAGTTTTGGATTGCTCCGTCGCGTGGGGGGACTACGATAATGACGGAGACCTCGATCTGGCGATTGCGGGGGAATCCGTAGTCGGCTGCGAGAGCAGGATATACCGGAACGACAATGGCGTGTTCACGGATATCGGGGCGGACCTGATCGGCGTAACGCGGTGTTCTCTCGCCTGGGGGGACTACGACAACGACGGCGATCTGGACCTTGTGATTTCGGGGTCCGACGATGTCGGCTACTTCAGCACGACGATATACCGAAATAACGGCGGCGTCTTCAACACGCCTCCGTCGACACCGAGCGGCCTTTCATCGAGCGTGGACGGCAACAACGTCACGTTTAGCTGGAATGCGGGGGCGGACGCGGAGACTCCAACCGCCGGCTTATCATACAACCTGCGGGTCGGCACGAGTCCCGGCGCTTCCGACATTTTCAGCGGGGTGGCCAGCCTCTCCACCGGAACGCGGCGTCTTCCCGCGACAGGCAACGCCCAGAAAAACCTATCATGGATACTGAAGAACCGCCCGGAGGGAAACCTGTACTGGAGCGCGCAGGCGATCGACACCGCCTTTGCCGGCTCCGCTTGGGCTCCCGAACGGGTCGATGCCGACGTGAGGATCTCCGGCTCCGTCCGCACACCTGTTGGCGCCGCCATAGCGGGCGCTTCCGTCAACGCGGCGGGGGGGGCTCCGGTCCTGACCGATTCCGACGGGCATTACGAGTTGAGGCTCAGCTCCGGTTGGAACGGCACAGTGACAGCGACTAAGTTCGGCTACAAGTTCGATCCGCCCTCCCGGACCTACACAAACCAGACGCTGGACGTAGTTAACCAGGACTATAGCGCCACGCCGACTCACATCAGCACGGCCAAACGCGAGAGAAATGGAACACCGGTTGATGTGTCGGCCGTGGTAACCGCGGTTTTCGGCAACACGTTTTATCTCGAGGCCACGGACAGATCGAACGGGATAAGAGCCGAGAAGCCCGGTCACGGGCTGATTGTCGGAATGACCGCCGAGGTCACAGGGATTCTCCGCACCAACGCGGATTTCGAGAAATACATCGAGGTCGCGACCGTCAACCCGACCGGGACGGGCGTCATCGTGCCGGCGCTGCTCAACAACAGGTCCCTCGGCGGCGGCGATTTCGAGTATGATCCTCTCACGGGGACGGGCCAGCGAGGAGTCGAGAACGGAATCGGCCTGAACAATATCGGCCTGCTGATCAAGACTTCGGGTCGCGTGACCGCCGCCGGCGACGGTTTCTTCTACATCGACGACGGCACGCACGCGAGAGACGCTTCCATCTTCAACGGGGTGCGCGTATTGTGTGACGGCTTGCAAATGCCCGAGCCTGGAAGGTACGCGACGATTACTGGGATAAGCTCGATAATGAAGATCGGCGGCAGGGTGTTCAGGTGTGTTCGCGCAAGGGAACAGGCGGATATTGTAAGTTTGTAGGTTTGCAGGTTTATGAGGTTAGACGTTAGAGGTTGGAAGTTAGATACCGGACTCGACCCCACCCCAACCCTCCCCCGGTTTAGAGATTAGAAGTTAGAGGTTGGATGCCCGTTTCGACTCCTGTAACAGTTCAGTCTTCCGGGAATCGTCATTTCGAGCACCCGACCCCGCCCGCGGGGTCGGGTGCTCGGAATGACGTCCTCCGGGGCTTCTTTTGGTATACATTCGGAATGACATTCCCGTAGAACTGAACTCTCTCCGACTCCTCCGACTCCTCCGACTCCTTCGACTCCTCGACTCCCGCGACTCCCGCTGTTATACTATTCGCGGTGAATAGGCGAGGACAGCTTTCGTGAGCCCTACAAGACAGCTTCGGCTGGCGCTTCTGTCGTTAATGGCCCTGGTCACAATGGGCACGGTCGGTTACATGTACATCGAGCAGATGAGCCCTCTCGACGCGCTGTATATGACCGTCATCACGCTCGCCACCGTGGGGTTCAAGGAAGTAAACGATCTGAACGCTTACGGCAAGATATTCACCATGACCCTGATCGTCTTCGGCGTGACAATCGCGTTCTGGGCGTTGGGGAGCATGGTCGATCTGGCCGTCAGCGAACGCTTGTGGCATTCTCTCAGGAGACGAAGAATGGAAAACCGGTTATCCAAGATGAGGAACCACCAGATAATCTGCGGGTTTGGACGGATGGGCCAGCAGATAGCAAAGGATTTCGCGCGTCACGGCGTGCCGTTTGCGGTGGTCGAGATGAACCCGGAGCAAATCCCGAAACTGATTGCCGGCGATATTCCATTTGTCGAGGGAAACGCCAGTGATGACAAGATACTGGTCGCGGCCGGAATCAAGTACGCGAAGGGACTTGTCACGGTCTCCCCTTCAGACCAGGATAACGTGTTCATAACGCTCACGGCCCGGGTCCTAAACCCGAAGCTGCACATAGTCGCGCGGTCCATACTGGAGGACAACGAAGACAAGCTGAGGCGCGCCGGCGCGAACGTCGTGCTTTCGCCCTACGTGATGGGTGGGCGGCGAATAGCCTCGGCTGTGCTTCGCCCGCACGTCATCGAGTTTCTCGATACGGCGATGCACAGCGAGAACGTGGACCTGCAGATAGAGGAGGTAGAGGTGACTCCTCAGGCCGAATTCGTGGACAAGACCATCCGCGACTCCGGTATCCGCCAGAAGTCCGGCTGTATCATACTCGCCATCCGCGACGGCGGGGGCAGTTTTGCCAATAATCCCTCTCCCGACCGGACCCTCAACGCAGGGGAGATAATGATAGTCATGGGTTCGCCGGACCAGCTCAAGACGCTGGAGGCGATGGGTTCGGGCAAAGCGTGAGCTCGGCTGCTCTCCAGGTTTTGTGCGTCGTCGGCGTGGCGCTTGCGCTCGGCATGGTCGTGATCGGTCTGCCCGGGACCCTGCTCATAGCCATTATCGCCGCTCTCTACGGTTACGCGACCGCGTTCAAGGAGTTCTCTCTCTACTTCGTTCTGTTCCTTGTGCTGCTCTCACTCACGGCCGAGACCGCCGACAACGTGATCGGCGCCGTGTGGGCCAGGCGATGGGGATCGAGCTTCCGCGGAATCCTGGGTTCGATACTGGGAGCAATCACGGGCGCCGCGCTGGGATCAGCGGTCATGCCGGTCGTGGGGACGGTCATCGGAGGGCTCGCCGGATCGTTTGCCGGAGCGTTCCTGCTGGAGTTTTCGAGACAAAGGGACGGTCGCGGCGCCGCGAGGGCGGGCTGGGGCGCGTTTGCGGGCAGGGCTGTCGGGACGGCGTTGAAACTGGCAGTGGGCGTGGTGATGGGAGTCCTGCTGTTGTGGCGGGTGTTTTGAGGGAGGGGGCCGCGCGGGCCGTCCCCTCTATTTCCTAAGAGTTCAGAAGTAGGAAGTACATCTGGTGAATGTCATTTCGAGCAACCGACCCCGCAGGCGGGGTTATTTCGGAAAGAAACCACCAGAGTTCACGAGCGGGTGTACGGCTTAGTCGTTTCGGGACTGAACAGGCCCGAAACACCGGGGCGTTGCGTCCTTCGGCAGCGTCGCTGCCGCTCTGCTACCGAAGGATCGGGAGCCGGGGTAGGACGGATGGGACGTATCGGACAAATGGACCCGTGGTTCGTGGCTGCACGGTTTGGCTGTTCTTGCCTTACGTTGCTCTCACGCCCTACGAGGTCCTTCGCCTCAGAATGACGTCTTCGAGGCGTTTTTCCTAATGGATAATACGGGCTAACCGCCTCCCGAAGGGACAGGTTCATCATATCCGTCGATGTCTCGGATAAACTTGACCCAGGTCAATTTCAGCGCAGCATCATGTGTGTATACTGAGCGCTGAGTCAACTCCGGGTTTGGGGAGATGACCGTTTTGGATAAACTGCCGAGGTGTAACAGCTCATCCGTAGCCGGAAGCTGGAACCGGACAAGGATATTCAGCGCGCCGGCTCTAAATATGAGCAAGAGACTCGCCACAAGGAGGCATGGATGACAACAAGGACCGCCAAAGCAATCTTCCTGCTCGGCACGCTCTCCTCTGGGCTCCTGTTCCTGGTTCTAACGTGGGACACTCACCGCCAGATAGGCGCGTTGACTCACGCGGACAGGCTCTCAGACGAGGTCGTCGCCGGCAAGAGGGCCTTTGAGCAGCACAACTGCAACGATTGTCACACTATGCTCGGATTCGGAGGTTATTACGCTCCCGATCTGACCAGGGTGTACAGCCGCAAGGGAGAGCCCTACGTTCGCGCGGTGATATCGGACCCGGACAAGGTGTTGGCCAAATCGTTCCGAAAGATGCCGCATCAGCGTATCGGCGCCGTGGAGATGAACAGCCTCGTTGCGTTCTTCAAGTGGACCAATGAGATCGACACGCACGATTGGCCGCCGCAGGACCACAAGAAGCCAACCAGTTCCGAGGCCCGCCGGCTGGTGAGCGCGGCGCCGTTGTCCAGAGGGGCCGCGTTGTTCAAGGCGAATGGCTGTTTCAGTTGTCATAAGCTCGGGGGTGTCGGCGGAGACGCGGGCCCGGCGCTGGACGATGTGGGATCGAGGATGAACGCGGAACGAATCCAGGAACAGATCGCAAATTCAAAGGCTTTCAAGCCGGACTCCGTAATGCCTTCATATTCGCAACTGCCGGCTGAGGATTTGCGCGCTATGGCGGAATTCATGTCTGAGCAAGGAGGGGGTCGATGATCGCTTACCAATCACAAAAGGTATCCTACGCTTACTTCGTAGTAGCTCTGCTGCTGTTTCCATTGCAGGTGATAGTGGGCCTGTGGCTTGCGTCCAATTACGCTTTCACGATGCCGCAGGGCCTGGTAAACGTGTTTCCGTTCGCCACCGCCAGGGCGATGCACACAAATCTCCTTGTGCTGTGGCTGCTGCTGGGGTTCATGGGCGGCGCGTATTATATGATCCCCGAGGAAAGCCGCTCGGAGCTGTTCAGCACGAAGTTAGCGTACCTGCAGCTCGTGCTGCTTGTGGGGGCGGGAGTTGCGGCGCTGATCGGATTCATCTTCGGATGGACCCAGGGACGGCCACTGCTCGAAATCCCATTCGCGCTCGATCTGGTAGTCGTGGCGGGCGCGCTGCTGTTCCTCTTCAACATCGGAGCGACGATAATCAGGGCGAAGAACTGGACGGTCCTGCAGGGAACGCTTTTGGGCGGGCTGGTCTTCCTCGCGCTGCTCTACCTGTTCGGCATACCCTTCTACCGCAATCTGTCGATCGACTGGTACTACTGGTGGTGGGTCATTCACCTGTGGGTCGAGGGCGCGTGGGAACTGGTGGCGAGCGCGCTGATCGCTTGGGTGTTGATGAAGATAACCGACGTTCCGCGCCAGGTGGTCGAGAAATGGCTTTATGTCATCATCGGCCTTTTCCTGTTCACCGGAATCTCCGGCACGGGGCACCATTACTACTGGCTTGGAGCGCCCAAGTACTGGCTGTGGATAGGCGGCATATTCAGCGCGCTTGAGCCCGTGCCCATTGCATTGATGGTGTGGGACACGTTCCGCAACGTAAAGGAGCGTCAGGGCAAGATCGTTAACCCGGTCGTGTGGCTCTTCGTGGTAGGCTGCGCGGTCTATCATCTGATCGGCGCGGGCGTTTGGGGATTCCTGCACACGCTGCCGCAGATCAACTACTACACCCACGGCAGCCAGGTTACGGTTTCGCACGGGCATCTGGCGTTTTTCGGGGCTTACGCGCTCCTGAACCTGACTCTGTTCTACTACTGCTTCCCTCAGTTGAAGGGATTCGAGAGGTTCAAGCAGGGCGCCGGAACCTGGGGATTCTGGATCAGCGGCATCGCAATGATGTTCCTGGGGCTTGCCTTCGGAGTCGCCGGCGTGCTGCAGGCGTACCTGGAACGGATTCTTGGTCTCGGCTTTATGAACGCCCAGGCGCAAATGCAGTTCTGGTTCAAGATCGCGATCGGAGCCGGCGTGATCTTCCTGGTCGGAGTGCTTATTATGGTTGTCGATTTGCTGGCGTTGAAGCCGGAAACGGCGGAGAGTGGGTAGAGTTGAGGGTTGAGAGTTGAGGGTTGAGGGTTGAGGGTTGAGGGTTTCTCCTCCTCATCTCAACCCTCTTCCCGCCGAAGGGGAATGGGTCACCTCTTCTTCGAACCATCAACCGCCGCGGTCACTAACCACGAACCATCCTATTTCGCCTTCTTTGCTTCCCTCACTGCTTCCATGCGTATCTCCGGCGTCGGGCGGCGGGCGTAGAGGGGGACGAGGGAGAAGGGATCGTCCGATTCGCCCGCGGCCAGCCTGTCCAGGGCCAGCCTGCCGAGGATTTCGCCGCGCGGGTGGTCGGTCCACTCAGGGGCGAAGACTGCCTTGTCGCCCAGGAAATCCTCGATCGCGGACCTGTTCGCCCTGCAGCCCGATCCGCAGAAGACGACTCGCTTCGATTTGAGGCCGAGGGCTTTGTCGAGGAGTTCGCCGATCGGGAGCGCCAGGTCATCGCTGAGTTTCCCAGGGCTGGTGTCGTCAGCGCGATACAGCGCCGCGTAGACCTCTCCCGGACGAGCATGTATGAGTGGAGCTATCACGTCACCGTGCTCGACCATTACCCCTCCCGCGAGGATGTCCAGCGTCGGGATTCCGACCAGCTTCTTTCCCACCGCGTAAGCCATGGACTTCGCCGTCGTGACCCCGATGCGGAGCCCGGTGAACGAGCCGGGACCGAGCGAGACCGCGAATGCGTCCAGGTCCCGCGCCGAAAGGCCGTTGTCGTCAAGGAGCCAGTTGATGCTTGGGGCCAGGCGACGGAGGAGGTCCATTTGGTGGCGGAAGGTGATCTGGGCTCTTAGGGTGGCGATTTGGAAATCGCCACCTAGCGGCGCAGGTGTGTCCACGAGGGCGATCGCGCACGTTTCGCCGGATGTATCGAGCGCAAGGATCAGCATCGGGCCAACTCCTGTAATACCTGGGTCCATCGCGGCGCGGATGCGCTCAGCTCTATATCGCGCTTCGCGTCATCGACCACATCGATGCTGACGAGCAGCGCGGAATTGGGCAGGAGGCTTGTCATCCGCTCCGACCACTCTATTACGGTCACGCCTTTCCCGTAGAGGTATTCCTCGATGCCGAGGTCCCCCACGAGGTCTTCAGACTCCAGGCGGTAGAGGTCTACGTGGTAGAAGGGTATGCGCCCCTTGTGCTCGTGGATTAGGGTGAAGGTCGGGCTGGCGACCTCGGCTTCCACGCCGACGCCGCGCGCTATCCCCTTGGTGAGCGTCGTCTTGCCGGCGCCCAATTCGCCGGTGAGGGCGACGATATCGCCGGGACGCAGCATCGAGCCGATGCGCTCGCCAAGGGCTATGGTTTCAGATTCGTTGGTTGTGCGGATGGTAGTTTTCATCGAACAGAAAGCAAGATCAATCACGAAAGTATGAAAATACGAAAGGCCAGGATAGACCCCACCCCAACCCTCCCCAGAAAGGGGAGGGGGCAGCTCTCCCCCTCCTCTTAGGAGGGGGTTAGGGGGAGGTCACTCATCACCCATGTCTTTGCATTCGGAATTGAGCCTGACCCCACCCCAACCCTCCCCTGAAAGGGGAGGGGGCAGGTTGTTCCTATCCCGTCCTATGTGAAATGTGTCCAGCCGCCTTTGAGCGCTGAGATCGAGCCATCCGGGTTCTCGCTGAGAACGTCTTGTTCGGCGGTCACGCGACCTATGGCTGTCGCGGGCGTTCCGGTGGCCTTGACAACGGCCTCAGTGATAGCTTCTACGTCCGTCTCGGCAGCGGCTATCAGCAGTTCGTACTCTTCGCCGCCCTGCAGCGCCAGTTCCGAAACGCTTAGCCCAAGGTCGTACGCGGCCTGTCGAAGAGCGTCGCTGACCGGCAGGGCTCCAGTAGAGACGACCGCGCCGACTTTGCTCGCCGCGCAGAGTTTCGCCAGATCGGCGGCGAGGCCGTCGCTTATGTCCATCATCGCGTGGAGCGTTCCCGTGCCGGCGGCAGCAACAGCCTCGACGACTCTCGGCCTCGGACGGAGGTGCGCTTCGACAACCGCAGGGTATAAGTTGTGGGCATTTTCTAAGCCATACTTGAACAGCGCCTCAAGGCCGGCCTTCGAATCTCCGAGGGTTCCCGTGACGAGCAATCTATCGCCGGCGCGCGCTCCTGAGCGGAAGACCGCCTTGCTTTCAGCGACCTCACCAAGCTGGGTTATGTTGATGACTTGCGAGCTTTTGCTCGCGTTTGTGTCGCCGCCAACGATCTCGCTGCCGTACGCCCGCGCGCAATCGACCATTCCGTGATACAGGGATTCGAGAAACGAGACTTCGACGTCGTCAAGCGCGAAGGAGGAGAACGTATAGGTCGGGCGTCCGGCCATGGCCGCAATGTCGCTTATGTTCGCGGCGACGGACTTCCAGCCGAGGGAGTAGGGGTCGATGAGGTCTCCGCGGAAGTGCGTGCCCTCGACGAGCAGATCGGTAGTAACGATGAGGAGCCGCCCGTCGGATATCCTTATCAGGGCGGCATCGTCACCTATACCGAGGACGAGATCACCTTTGTTGCGACCGTCGCAGATCCGGGCGATCAGATCGATTACAGCCGGTTCTCCGCCGAACTCGGAAATGTGCACGGCCGCTCCTATTCCGCCTGCTTTGGCTGGGCGACCTTCGTCGGCAAAGAAGGGGGCGCCGACGCCGCCTGAGCCGGCGAGCCGAGATACTCCTCTACAATCTTCATTGCGCAGAACGAGCTGCACATGGAGCAGACGTCTTCGTCTCCCGCGCTGCGTTTCTCGCGCACAGCCCCCGCGCGGACCGGATCGATCGCCAATTCCACTTGTTTGGCCCAATCTCTTGCTTTGCGGGCGGAAGACATGCGGCAATCCCAGTCCATTGCGCCGCGGACACCCTTTGCCACGTCCGCGGCGTGTCCGGCGATTCGGGCCGCGATAACGCCTTCGCGAACGTCCTCGACGGTAGGCAGGCCGAGGTGTTCGGAGGGCGTCACGTAGCACAGGAAGTCGGCCCCCGCCATCGCCGCCAGAGCGCCTCCTATTGCCGAGGTGATGTGATCGTATCCCGGAGCCACGTCGGTCACTATGGGACCGAGCACGTAGAACGGCGCCCCTTCGCAAAGGCGTTTCTGGAGCATCACGTTCGCCGCGATCTGATCCAGCGGAACGTGTCCGGGGCCCTCGACCATTGCCTGCACGCCCGCCGCGCGCGCCCGCTTGACGAGCTCGCCGAGGATAATCAACTCCTGCACCTGGGCGCGGTCGGTCGCGTCGGCCAGGCTGCCGGGCCGCAGTCCATCGCCCAGGCTCAGAGTGACGTCGTGCTCCCGCGCGATCTCCAGTATATCGTCGTATCTCGTGTAAAGAGGGTTCTCCGACTCGTTGCCGAGCATCCAGCACACAAGAAAGGCGCCGCCGCGGCTGACTACGTCGGTCAACCTACCCTGCTTTTGGAGCCGGGCGACCGATTCCCGGGTAACTCCGCAGTGGAGGGTCATAAAGTCCACGCCTTCGCGCGCCTGGGACTCGATTACGGAGAACAGGTCATCCGCGGTCAAATCGACCACCGATCCGCGCTCGGCGATAACCCGCACGGCTGCTTCGTATATCGGCACCGTCCCGAGCGGCACGGGGCATCCGGCTCGGATCTCGCGCCGGATAGCAGCGACATCGCCTCCCGTGCTGAGATCCATTACCGCGTCGGCGCCGGCTTCAAGAGCGGTGGTCAGCTTGGCAAGTTCCTCGTCTACATCGGGGTAGTCCTGCGAGGCCCCGATATTGGCGTTGACCTTGGTTTTCAGGCCCGCCCCGATTGCGCGCGGCTCGGTCAGCTCTCCGTTGACGTTGCTGGGTATCACTATCCGCCCGGCGGCGACACCATCCAAAATGGTCTGCGCCTCGCAGCATTCCGCCGCGGCGGCAAACCTCATCTCTTCGGTCATCACCCCGCGCCGGGCCTTTTCCAGTTGAGTCATTGAGTTCCTCCAGACGGTTGGCGGTTGAACCTCCCCCTGGCCCCCTCCTAGGAGGAGGGGGGAATTCACTCGGTTACTACGTGTATACCGTTCAGTATTGCCATAAGAAACCAAAAGGCCGCAACTTGATCTTTGAAGCGCGGCCGCAAAGTGTCTTCGTCCGCTTCCCTACGCCGGCATTACCCGGTGTCAGGTTCGAAGGGTCATCCCGGCGTATCGGGATTCTCAGCCCCACAGGAGCTCCCCCAGCGGCCAACTTATCGATATGACTTTTTGTACGCCTGATTTGCTGTCAGCGCTACCCTCCCGGGCCGGGGGCCGGCGCCGGCGGGGTATTCGGAGTTTTCGCCGGCGGCGACGAATTCGGCGCCGTAGGAAGACCCGGCATATTGGAGGTTGGCAGCGGCGGCGGCTGGTCCGCGCGCCTGCTTAGTCCCACGTAGTAGAAGACCCCCGCAACGAGGAGGAAGACCAGGGCTATCATAAGCACCGCTACAAGCGGGCTGATCTCAGGCTTGGATTGTGTTGCGCTCGTAGGGATCACCTCCCAATTATGTTGCTGGCGCCGAAGGGCGACACCCGGAATATATCAGGTAAAAGGGGGCGTTGTCAAGGGACTCGAAAGAGTCTGTAGTTGCAGAGCGATTATGTCCCCAGTTAACTGCAGAGCGATAATGTCCCCATGGAAAGAAGGGACACAGGGATCAGTCAGAGAGATTTGAGCCGTCATCATGTGCTCAGGATGGTGTTAGAGAACAAGTTAGCCCTG
>JAUSGG010000044.1 GCA_030649165.1 Armatimonadota bacterium | reverse complement strand
CCCGCATTATTCACGAAACGTCTGAAGACACTGCAGTCTGCCATAGGCTTTACCGTCCCTCGATACGCCGCCGGAGCGGCTACTCGGGAACGCGGAGTTATGCTTTTCCGGCACGAAAACAACAAGTCCGCGTCCCCGAGTAGGTCCTCCGGGACCGTATCGAGGGGCGGTACAACGTATCATTCATGAATAATCCGGGTTAGGAGTTAGGAGTTAGGAGTTAGAATCCGGTCAATCTGTTTCGGGCGTCATTGCAGATAACGCCCGATCGAGTGGATAGGCATGGGCAGCCGGCTTAATAACACACGTTCGACCCTCACCCCAACCCTCTCCCTTCCAGGGAGAGGGAGACTGCTGGAGGTCGCGATGTCGGAGGAGGAGACAGTGGAACGTCCGGTTGGAATTGCGCGTGATTCGGTCTCCCTTCAGGGGGATATTGGCGTGCCTGTCGGCGCGACGGGGATTGTCGTATTCGCTCACGGGAGCGGAAGCAGCCGGCTGAGTCCGCGAAACCGCTTTGTGGCGGAGGAGTTGCGGGAATCCGGGCTCGGAACGCTGCTGATGGACCTGCTCACACCTGAGGAGGAAGAAATAGACGCCCGAACGCGGGAACTACGTTTCGACATCGACCTGCTTGCCCGGAGACTGATCGGGGCAGTCGATTGGCTGCGGAGCGATGCTGAGACCCGGAACCTGAACGTCGGCTGCTTCGGGGCAAGCACGGGGGCGGCTGCCGCCCTGGTCGCCGCCGCACAGAAGCCGGACGTCGTCAAGGCAGTGGTTTCCCGCGGCGGACGTCCCGACTTGGCGACGCCGTTTCTCCCACGAGTGAAGGCGCCTACTCTCTTGATAGTCGGCGGCGACGATTCTCCCGTGATTCAGATGAACGAAGACGCGATGCGATTGCTGCGATGCGAGAAGAAGTTGGAGATAATCCCCGGGGCAACCCACCTTTTCGAGGAGCCGGGGAAGCTGGAAGAAGTCGCGCGATTGGCCGCGGACTGGTTCGTTCGTTATCTTGGCCTGGACGCGGCAAGAGCGGCGGCATAATAGGCCGCAAAATGAAAACTGAGGGGGCGCACGCCGTGCGCCCCCGTTTCCGCGATTTTATCTTACGATTACGTCGTTCTCCCCTTCCAACGGGTATCCGCTGAGGGTCCTGCCGCGGAGCCTGACGGACGCGGCGCCCGCAATAGGCAGAGACTGCGTGTCGAACCGCAACAGGATGTCCGGTCTGCCGTCCTGATTCACGTCCAACCGCTCACACAGCAACTTGCCGTCTTTCTCTCGTCTCGCCACCGGACAGCCGGCCAATGTTACTGTGGCAGGATCGACAATGGCTGTGTCGAAGAGATCGGTCGTGAGCACGGCCACGGGAAGGTATCCTTTGGACCTCAGATTGATCACGTTGGGAGATACGCCGGGCTGTATATCTACGTCCACCCACCACTTGTAGGTTGAACCGACTGTCCTGTCTCCATTCATCGCTATAGTGGTGGAAGCTGAGAACACATCGGCGACACCGGACGTGTCTCCGGTCCACGAGTCAAAGACCTGACCCGCCGGGGCCGGGTCGGCTGTGATCGGAATGTCTGTCCAGATGTCGTAGACACCGGAGCCGGAGCCGCCGTTGACGGTAAGGCTGTACTGAACCCACTTGTAGCTTGCGGTCACCGTGGCGTTTCCGGTTATGGTGATCATCGTGGACGGGGAATTCACATCGGCAACGTCCGACGTGTCTCCGGTCCATTTGTCGAAAAGCTTGCCCGCCGGCGGAGTGTAAGCGGATATGGCCACTATGCTCTCCTGCTCGTAGGACCCGGAGCCCGACCCGTCGTTGACCGTCAACGTGAAGATGGGAGGCCAGTATTCGTCGGTCCCGACGTCCACTATGCTCCATTTGATCCTGCCTTCCCCGTCCATATCGAACAAAGGCAAATTCGGAGCCGAGTTGTCGCCCGCGTTCACGCAGGGCGACGTTCTCCGCAGGTGGAAATCCCCGGCAGCCGCATCCACGAATATAGGATCAGTGGAGATGTCCGAAGCGTGAGGGATGGTGTCAGGCGAATAGTTCGCTGAGGAGTTGCCCCACACATCGTTGTGCGAAAGGACGACAGGGTACGACGAGTTCGGGACATAGGAATATATGCCCACAACGTTTCCCGCAACTATGTTGTTGCTCAACTTAGGCCTGCAGTAGTTCAGGTGTATGCCGTACTGCCAGCCGCCCGTTATAGTGTTGTTGGTGACCACTGGGTCAGCGGAGCTGCAGCCCAATCCGAACTGACCTCTGCCCGCAATCAGGTTGTTCGTCAGCACGGTCGAGCCCGTGTTGGCGTTGTACAACTGCACGCCCGTATTTGCGCTGTCGAGTATGCGGTTGTTGGCGATTCTGGGCATGACCCCCCAGGTGTACACACCGTAGTAGCCATGTAGTATCGTGAAGCCGTCGAGGGTACAGACCCCTGAGAGCCAGACGGCGAAGCTCTCCGCCGCCTGCGTGCCGGCGTCGATGGTGGTCACGTTCCGGAAAGGATCCCTCTCCTCTCGCAATTGCTCAGCGCCCTCAAACCCGCCGTACAGATGCGTGTAAGGAGGAGCCAACGCCTGCTCAACGTAGGTCCCTTCCGCGACCCAGACCTCGGCGCCGCCGTTCACGACGATGTCATCGAGCGCGGCGCGCAAAGTCGTATAAGCGGTGTTCCAACTTGTGCCGTCCCCGCCGTCGGGAGCGGCGCGGTTGACGTGGATCACCCGTTTGGGATACGGATACGGGGCCTGCTCGCCGTAAGACTCGTCCGCGCCTATGTCCACGCCTCCTCCGTCGTTCCTGGGCTGACCATCGACGTCCAGCAGAGGCAGACCGGGGGCCAGGTTGTTACCGGCATTCCGGCAGGGCGAGTTCGAGCGAATATGGAAATCGCCCGACTCCAGGGACACAAGCATCGGGTCCACGGAAATGTCGGTTGGATGTGGGACGGCGTTGTAGTAGTTGTTATTGTTGTTGCTGAAAACGTCGTTGCGCGACAGTGTGGGGGTCCCTCCGTATATCTGGAACCCCGTCCATCTGCTGAACGCCACTATGTTATTGGCAATGTACGGAGCGCCGCCCCAGCAGTTTATGCCGTATACGCTGTAGGCGACGGTATTGTTGATGATCTTGGGAGCGCGAACGTTGTAGCAGGCGATGCCGGCGCCTTCGCCGCCCGATGCGATGTTGCCTATGATGGTCGGCGCGTCCGCTGTGTAGCAGTCGATGGCGTGGGAGCCGCAGCCGATCAGCGCGTTGTTGATTATCGTCGGTGAACTGCCGGAATCGCAGAATATGCCGTAGTCGGTGGTTCCCAGTATCCTGTTGTTCGCGATCAGGGGCGATCCCGTCCCGCAATGCACGGCAAATTGGTTGGCGATGAAGATATTGTTGGTGATTGTCGGCGAGGTGTCGTTGCAGACCACACCCATACGCTTACCGCGAATAGTGAACCCGTCGATTACGGATTGATTGACCGCGGTCACGGCGCGCCCCCACGTAGGTTGGGCGCTGATGACGGTCCTGTTCGTCTTGAGCTCCCGGGCCGATCCTGCGCCCAGGTACCCTCCCTCGAGCGAAACGCCGGCTTTCAACGTTACCTGCTCTTTGTAGATTCCTCCGGCCACCCACACTTCGTTGCCCGCGAGGGCAGCATTGATGCCTTGCTGGATATTGTGAAACGCCGTGTCCCAGGACGAGCCGTTCAGAACCGGCCCGGGCGAGTCCCATTTGACGTAGACGACCCCCGACACGGGAACGGACAAGACCGCGAGAATCAGCATAGCCGCGATAAGAACCTTCACTTCGACATTCCTCATTCCTCCGAGATTGGAAGCCTGGCGGCTGCCCGCCGCACATCTACACTGACGGGGCGAGACACCGGAAGGTTTACCGGGCGGTCGGAAGAAACAAGAAAGGCCGTGGTCGCATTCGACCACGGCCTCGTTCAAAGTTGGGGCGAGTGATGGGACTCGAACCCACGGCCTTCAGGGCCACAACCTGACGCGCTAACCACCTGCGCTACACCCGCCGTATTTAGAAGCTAGAAGCTAGGAGTTAGAAGCTGGGAGTTCGAATGTCAAACTCCTAACTTCTACATTCTAACTTCTATTTTGGCGCCCCCTGCGTGATTCGAACACGCGGCCCTCTGCTTAGAAGGCAGATGCTCTATCCCCTGAGCTAAGGGGGCGAAACGATTCTCAATGCTCTTTTAATATACCGCGTGGGGGGCGGGAAGTCAAACGTAGTAACTGTTCAGGTGGTGTACTATGTGAGTGTGTAAATTGGAAAGGGAGTATCCTTTCAGTTAGTGAAACTACTGTGCTTAGGCACAGAAAGGAGACTCCCTTGGAGATAGTAGCGCTGGAGAGAATGTTTGAGCAACTGCGGGACTGGGGT
>JAUSGG010000043.1 GCA_030649165.1 Armatimonadota bacterium | reverse complement strand
CCCGCATTATTCACGAATACCGAGTTGTACCGCCCCTCGATACGGTCCCAGAGGACCTACTCGGGGACACGGACTTGTTGTTTTCGTGCTGGAAAAGTATAACTCCGCGTTCCCGAGTAGCCGCTCCGGCGGCGTATCGAGGGACAGTGTAGCCTATGGCAGACTGCAGTGTTTTCAGACGTTTAGTGAATAATCCGGGCTAATGACTACAAACGATGCTCCCGAGAGTCGGAGGAGTCGAGCGAGTTGAGGGTGACTCAGTCCTCAGTCCCGCCCGCCGGCACGAACACAGCCGCGACCTTGTCGTCCGGGTGGAGGCGGACCCGCCGCCACTCCGGGGTCAGTTCCAGAGCTTGGGTCAGCGGCTGATCGCATGGCCAAACTATCACATCCGGGTCGGCGTTCCGCAGTTCCCGCCGCCAACCTGGCTTGAGGTGGTCCAGAATCAGCACGCGTTTGGCATAGTTGCCACCATAGACGTCCGCCCTGCCGTCGATGAACACCTTGTAGTCTGGCCACAACCTAAAAATCGCGTAGCCTCCCCAGTCATAGCGAGACAGCAGCTTCTCGCCCATCGGCTCTGACTGCAGATAGTCAAAAGCTCGCTTGGGAAATTTGCTCAGGTCTTCGAACTTGGACGCGCCCTGAGGCAGCCGGGTAAATATGACCACAGGAAGCAGCAGCAAAATCATCCAGTTGAGTAAGGGTATATCCGCCGTGTTCGACGACTTCGCGGGTGCGCTCGATCTCACCCCCGCGATGATTTCCGCCAGGAACGGCGCCGTCACTATGGCAAAGAGAGGCATGTGTCTCATTGAGTGCAAGCTGGCGGCGGCCAGAATCAGGACGATAGCCAGTTCGATGGGCCTGACTCCGGCCTTGCTCCAGCGCAGGAGAACGGGCAAGCCGACAAGAGTAAGGGCGAACGCCGCAAAAATGGAGTAGTGAAAATCCGGGCTCTGCCATTCCGAGACGTACTGCTGCCAGCCGGACAGATGTCTTGTCGCCGAAGTCAGACCGAGGTACTGGAAGGGATATGATATGTGCGCGAACGGCCTGGGCGTGATGAGCAGCGCAAGCGCCGCAAAAGGCAGGACCGTAAGGAAATGCCGGAACCGTGAGGCGTCAGCGTCGTGGGACCGGTCCCACGCGGCCTCGGCCCCCGCTACAGCCAACAAAAAGAGCCCAATAGGCCAGCTTGCGTGCACGTTGATCCAAAACGCAAAGAGCGGAACTACGGCCCAGAGACCGCCGCCGGAGCGGAATCGTTGCAGAAGAAGGACCAGCATAGAGAGACACAGGTAGCCGAACAACTGCGGACGCTCCGACCAGAAAGGCATGCTGATCAATGCCGCGACGCCGGTGGCGATCACCGCCGCATTGGAGTTCTGCCCTCTTCTGCGGCAGGTGATATATATGATCGTAAAGGTGGCCAAGATCAGCAGAGACTTCAACAGGGAAAGCCCTACCGGCCCGAAGCGTGAGTATGTCAGCCAGTACACGACCTCCGACATCCATTCGTGCGCCAGCCACGGTTTGCCGCTGACGGTGAAGGAGAAAAGGTCGGTAGTGGGAATGTGGCCGGTTGTAACAATGATTTTGCCGACTATCAACTGCCACCAAATGTCGTTATCGTTCAGCGGACTGGACATTGCTATCCCGAAACACAGGCCGCCCAGCAGCCATATCGTTAGACAGTCAGAAATGGTCGGACGCAGGAAACGCTCCAAAACGCGGCTTCCTCGCTTCTTCCCCGGCATCGGGCCCCCTCCAAGACGAAGTGCTGATGTGCTATGATACTCTGGCTTGTCAAAGGCGGTCAACCACCACCGTTACGGTTGACGGTTATCGGAGATCAATAAGTGAAATCGGTCGGCTCTGAAGAGACAATATCCCAGGCTGGCGCGCAGCGATGGGCGGTCGTCTGCCTCACCATCTCCCTGGTTTCGCTCTTGATGTTGGCCGCGCTGCAATACTGGACGCCGCGAGACTTCCGCACCTTCTGGGGATTGCTTGATTGGGCGGCGGCGCGGCAGTTTCAGAAAAGCGTCTTAGGAAACACAATCTCGCCCATGAACGCTCAGGCATTCTCTTTGTGTTTCAAGATTGCGCTTGCCGGAGCGTGGGTTGGTTATGCGCTGTGCGTGCTTGCGGGGCTGCGCGGCGCCCGGTTCAAATCCAGGACAATACTGGCGGTGGGCGCCGGCGTTTCACTGATTCTCGCCGTAATGTGTCCACCCACACTGTCCATAGACAGTTACGGCTATCTCGCTCACGCGCGCCTTGGGGCGTACTACGGGCTCAACCCTTACTTCCACAGCCACCACGAGTTGTACGAGTTTCGGGATCCGGTTGCGCGTTTTCTGAGATCGGATATCGTGTCGCCCTATGGTCCCCTTTGGACTCTTCTCTCTTATGGGCTGGTCTTATTTCTTAAATCCGCCGGGCTGTGGTGGCAAGTGGTCGGTGTGAAGCTAATAGCCGGGGCCTCGCTGCTCACGGCAGGTTGGTCGGGGAAAAGAATCGCGGATCATTTCTCACCCGGCAAAGGAAATCTGACGCTCGTCGCCATCGTCTTGAATCCACTTTTTCTGACGGAGGGACCGTGGAGCGGCCACAACGATTTCCTGGCGATGGCCCTGGCCATGCTCGGAATGGCGCTGTACTTGCGCAAACATGAGGTCCTCCCCTGGCTGTGCATCGGCTGCTCCGTGGCAGTAAAGCTCGTGACAGCGCCGCTCCTACTGTGGCTGGCGATCGAACGTTCAAGAGGACGAAGTCTAGCCCGTCGGCTGTTGACCATCGGCCTCGCCTGCTTGATTGGATTGACGCCGGTTGTCCTCTCTTACGCGCCTTTTTGGCACGGCGCGGCTACGCTGGACGGAATCCGAACGCTGCCGACGAGGACCGAAAGCGCAAGCTCGGCGGCAATTCGACAGAAGGCGGGCGAGTTTCTGCAAGGACACGGCGTACCGGAAGGACTCGCGGACATTTGTTCTTTTGTCGTCGCTCAGTGGACCCTCATCGCGCTATTGCTGGGGTTGACCGTGTGGCTGTGGAGGCGCAAGTCCCAGGGGGGATGGATCACCGCGTGGGTCGTATTCAGCGGCTATATGGCTCTTGTAACGATGGGAACTAGATTCCCGTGGTACTTAGCCTGGCCCTGGATGGCGTCATTGACGCGCTGGGATCGGACTCACAGCGTCTTGTCGTCCGCGTTCTTCCTGCTCGGCTTTCTGCTCAGTATGTACTATGGACTGCGGATAGGGTGATCGTTAGTCTGGGTGCGGCACAAAAGCCGGTTGCGGCTGCGGAACGGTCTCCAGATCCCTGCGCATTTGCTCCACAAGAGCGTCCAGGCTCGCGAATTTCCTCTGATCGCGCAGGCGGGCGCGGAAGCCAAGCCTGATATGTTCGCCGTAAATGTCCTCATCGAACCCGACAATATGGGCCTCCACCACGACGCCGGTCCCGCCCACGGTGGGCCTGGAGCCGATGCTGGCAACCGCGGGATAGGCGCTGTTCCGCGCGACCGCGTCCGCGGAATAGACGCCCTGGCCGGGTATCAACTGGCCGTCCTCGATCTGCAAATTGGCGGTCGGAAAGCCGAGCTTCTTGCCCAGACCCGCGCCTTTCACCACTACGCCTTCGAGGACAAACGGCCGGCCGAGCAGCTTGCCGGCCTGCTCCACCGCGCCGTGCCTGAGCAGAGTTCGGATGCGTGTACTGCTTACGGGCGCCTCATCCACGCGGATCGGCGCAATCGCGACAGCGGCGACTCCGCGCTCCAGCCCAAGCTCAGACATCGTCGCGAAATCTCCCGCTCTGTTCTTCCCGAACCTGAAATCGGGCCCCACGACCACCACCGCGGTCTTCAATCTGCGCAAGAGGATTTCCTCAAAGAACTCCCTTGGAGACATCTCCGAGATAGCCCGGTCGAATGTGGCGACAACGATCGCGTCCACCCCCGCCCCGTCGAGCGCGGCGAGTCGCTGTTCGAGAGTATTGATGAACTTAGGCGCTTTCTCCGGGCGCAGCGTCACCGAGGGATGCCGGTCGAACGTCAGGACCACGGATTGCCCATGTATGCGCCGGGCCTCCTCGCGCAGGGCTTCCAAAAGCGCGCGATGACCGAGGTGCACGCCGTCGAACATCCCGACCGTCACCGCCGTCCGTGTCAGCTCCCCGCTCACCGATTCCAGATCATACACGCTCATACGAATACCTTTACCGGTTGAAGCGCAACTCCTTCACCACTGCGAACAACCTTGGCAAGCCCGACAAGGGCGTTACCCCTGGTCAACCGTATCAGTAGGCCGCCGCTGATATCATCCGGAGCCGGAATCATGCGTCCTCGCCGCACGTTTTCGAACGCCTCCGAAGATATGACAATCTCCGGGAATTCCGCCAGCGCGTCAGTCATCGGGATCAAAGCGTCGCCAAGCCTCCCGCACTCCTCGATCTGAGCAAGTGCGTCTAAGTTTACCGCCTCAGCTATTACAAATCTTCCTATGCGAGTGCGCCTGAGCTGTGACATGTGCGCGCCGACTCCCAGTGCAGCGCCGATGTCGGCAAACAGGGTCCTGATGTACACGCCTTTGGAGCAGACGACCCGCAGCTTCGCTCTTGCGCGAACGCCGGGCTCGAACTCCAGAAGCTCTATCTCCTTTACGGTCACCTGCCTCGGCTCCCTGGGCACGGTTATCCCGTCTCGCGCAAGTTTGTAGAGTCGTTCCCCCTGGTAATGCGCCGCCGACACCATGGGCGGAGTCTGCGGTATCTGTCCTGTAAACCGCGGTAATACCCGCGCGATGCGCTCATTCGTGATTGCCGATGCGTCCGCCTCGCTGTGAATCGCGCCCGATGAGTCCTCCGTGTCCGTCGATGCCCCCAGAACCATCGTGCCCTCGTATTCCTTCTCGGCGTCCATCAGGTACTCGACTATCCTCGTCGCCTGACCGACGCACACGAGCAACACGCCGGTGGCGAGAGGGTCGAGCGTGCCGGCATGACCAACGCGCCTGATTCCCACGATCCGCCTCACTCTGTTGACGACGTCGTGGGAAGTCACGCCCGCGGGCTTGTCGAGGTTCAGGACTCCATCCATTTGCGCGCTTCCTCAAGCGCCATACGCTCGGCTTCCGGCAGCGAAGCGGAAATAATGCATCCGGCCGCGGCCGCGTGTCCGCCTCCGCCAAATGCGCGCGCCACCTTGCTGACATCTATGGAGTCGCGCGACCTCAGACTCACAATCGCGGGCCCATCCGGCGCTTCTCTGAACAACAGGCCCACTCGCGCGCCCTTTACCGCCATAATGTGGTTTATCACGCCCTCCGTGTCCGCGTCCGCGGCGCCCGTTTTCTCGAAATCCTCACGGCTGAGAACGGACCACACGAGGTCGCCGCCCTTATCGACTTTGAGACCGGCAAGGGCGATCCCCATCAGGCGCGCGCTTGCCAGGCTCCTGTTCTCGTAGACGAGTCTTGCAATGTGAGACGCTGAAGCCCCCGCTGCCGTAAGCCCGGCAGCGAACAGAAAAGTGCGGGGAGTCACGTTCGGAAACCGGAAAGCGCCCGTGTCTGACACGAGCGCCGTCATCAGGCAGATGGCCATTCGCTCATCGAGTGTGACGCCGAGGCGGTCGATCAGGTCGAGGACTATTTCGCCGGAGGCGGCTGCTTCGGTATTGTACAAGCCGATATCGCCGAAAGGCGGGCTGTTCGTATGATGATCGATCGAGATCACCTTCCGCGCGCTCTTCACCGCATCCAGCGCGGGACCTACCCGGTCTATGCCATCGCAGTCGATGACTATCGCGACGTCGAAGGCGCGCTCCGAAGTCTCCTTCAAGATGTCTTCGCCGTCGGGCAGGAAAGAGTAGATTTCGGGTACGCCGTCCGCCGACACGACGACTGTGTCTTTTCCCAACTGGCGGAGGGCGTTGGCAAGAGCCAGAGCGCTGCCCAGAGTATCGCCGTCGGGCCTGACGTGACACGCGACGAGAAACTTTTTGCGGCGGCGGATCAGGTCCGCGGCCTCTTTAAGCTCCTTCTCCTCCATCATCCCTCTTTATCTTCTCCAGCAGCTCAAAGATATGAGCGCCGCGTTCCATGGCTTCATCAGGCAAGAAGACGATCTCGGGGGTGACTCTCATGTTCGCGCGCTTAGCGAACTCGGCCCGTATGAACTTGGTCGCGCTTCGCAGAGCTTTCATGCCTTCGTCCTTTTGGGCTTTCTCGCCCAATATGCTGACAAAGACCTTGGCGCTCCGGAGGTCGGCTGTGACCTTAGCGTCCGTTATCGTGACAAAACCCAGCCGAGGATCTTTGACCTCGCGTCTGATGATGTCGCTGATCTCCGCCTTGAGAAGCTCCTTGACTCTTTCCTGTCTAGTGCTGGTCATTTCGACTTCGTAAGAGATTCCCTATTGTTTAGGTGGCGCCCGCTTCGGTCCTATCCCGCGGGAACGGCCTCATACGGCCACGTCATCGAATATCATCGAAGTCAGTTCCCGCGGCAAGCCACCACCTATCCTGCGGGAACGGCCTCATACGGCCACGTCATCGAATATCATCGAAGTCAGTTCCCGCGGCACGGCGCGCAAGCCAGTCACACGAACTCGATCGCATAGTCCAGAATTACAACTCTGGGGTTCGATCTTATCCTGCCTACTACACTGTCGAGCACGCGATTCACGAAAACTTTGTCACTGCTTATACAAGCCGCGCCGATGGTCGAGAAGTTCCACGAATCCTGCCTGTCCAACTCTGCAGCCGAAATATTATACTTACCTCGCAGCCCATCCAACATACTGCGCAGCGTTCGTCGCTTATCCTTGAGCGATCCGCTCTCGGGAATCTCGATAGATACCGTTAGTACACCGATCGTCATGCCAGCGCCTGTAAACCGCCCCTCATTAGCAGAGATGGACCTCCCCCTAACCCCCTCCCAACAGGGAGGGGGGACTTGCTCCCTCTCCTTTTAGGAGAGGGTTGGGGTGAGGTCTCTCTCAACCCTCAACTCTCGCCTTACAAAGCCCGCGCTACCTGCTTTTGCGAATACGACTCGATTATGTCGCCCTCCTGAAAGTCGTTGAACCCGTCTGCCATGATACCGCACTCATAGCCGGCGGCCATTTCGCGGGCGTCTTCCTTGATATGTTTGAGCGAATCCAGTTTGCCTGTATACACGACTTCCTGACCCCGACGCACCCGCATCTCGGAACCGCGCAATACCTTGCCTTCCGTAACATAACAGCCGGCGATCTTGCCTCCACCGGGCAGTTTGAAGATCCTCCGCACTTCGGCCTTGCCCAGTTCGATCTCCTCGAACACGGGCTCGAGCATTCCCACCATGGCCGCTCTTACGTCATTCAGCAACTCGTAGATGACCTGGTAAACGCGAACTTCTATCTTCTCCAGCTCGGCCGCCCTCTGCGCCTCGGGGTGCACTTTCACGTTAAAGCCCATAACGATCGCGTTCGATGCCGAAGCCAGCAGAATGTCCGACTCGGAGATAGCCCCGACACCAGTGTGGATCATTCTTACCCGGACTTCGTCCGTCGCTAGCTGCTCCATGGACTGTCGCACGGCTTCCAGCGACCCCTGTACGTCTGCTTTCAGGATGACGTTCAGGTCTTTGACGGAGCCTTCTCGTATCTGCCTGTAAAGGTCCTCCAGGGTAACGCGCTGCGAGGCGGCCATCCGGTCTGACCTGCTCTCTTGAATGCGCGCCTCAGCGATCAGCCGGGCCTCCTTCTCATCGGACACGGATATGATCTGGTCACCGGCAAGCGGAACGGTTGAAAGGCCGAGTATCTCGACCGGTGTCGCCGGCCCCGCTTTGGTAACGCGCTGTCCCTTGTCATCCAGCATGGCCTTGATCTTGCCGTAAGCCTGGCCGGCTAACACAGGCAGGCCGACCTTGAGCGTACCCTTGTTGATCAACGCTGTTGCGACCGGACCCTTGCCTCTGTCGAGTTTGGCTTCGATAATACTCCCCTGCACCGCCCCGCTGGCTTCGCCTTTCAGCTCCGCCATCTCCGCTACCAACAGGATCATCTCCAAGAGTTCTTCTATGCCCGTGCCCTGCTTCGCAGAGATCGAAACGGTGATCGTCTCGCCGCCCCACTCCTCCGGAACCAGATCCTGCTCCGCCAACTGCTGCTTTGTGCGTTCGACGTTGGCGTTGTCCTTGTCGATCTTGTTTATCGCGACGATGATTGGGACATTGGCCGCCCGGGCGTGGTCTATGGCTTCGATGGTCGTCGGCATGACACTATCGTCCGCTGCCACAACCAGAACGGCTATGTCCGTTACGCTCGCTCCTCTGGCGCGCATGGCGGTAAACGCCTCGTGGCCGGGGGTGTCGAGGAAAGTGATCTTTCTGCCGTTCACATCCACCTGGTAGGCGCCGATGTGCTGCGTGATCCCGCCGAACTCTTGCTCGGTCACATTCGTCTTGCGGATAGTGTCCAGAAGAGTGGTCTTGCCGTGGTCGATGTGCCCCATGATCGTAACTACTGGTGGGCGCATGATTGTCCGAGGGCCGTGCTTCTGCTTTGGCTGTGGGCGGAGGGTCCGCTCTTCCTTGTGCTCGCGCTTATGCGTAACCTTCACGGCATAGCCGTACTGTTCCGCCACCTTCTGGGCAACGTCGGCTCCAATCTCCTGGTTGATACTCGCCAACACACCAAGTTCAACGAGCTTTCTCTGTACGTCGGCGGGACCAGCTCCAAGTCCTTCCGCAAGCTCCCTTACCGAGACGCCGGGCCCTATCTCCACCGTCTTCACGGAGACCGCCGGCGCCTTCTCGGAGGCAAGCATCTCCTTGACAAGGTCCGCCGTAGCGGCGTCCAGGCTGCTTGCGTGACTGGATACTTCCACGCCCATGTCCTTGAGCGTAGACATAAGCTGTCCGCTGCTTATGCCCAGATCCTTGGCCAGTTCGTATACTCTCACTCCTGCCATTTGTTATCCCGCCTTTCTTACACACCTTCAACCAGCAAATGCTGAACAATGCCCTGCGAGGGCCTATCAGACCCGACGCGACACAATATCCGGCGCGCCTTCCCGCGTCGGATGGCATGTCAATTTCAGCAGCCAATGGAGTTGCAGCTTGGGAGAGTGTCGTCTGCGAGTAGAGAGGCCAGGCATCGCAGACATCGGGGCATAGAGGTTAGTGATGCGCGATACGAACACGGGCTGTTCGTTCGCGTGGCCCAAAGGCCCGGTTAGCTCGTCACTCTATGTCCATCTCATCCCGCCACTCGCATGGGCAACTCCACGGCTCCCACTGCGTTCACTTTTTCATTTCTCCCGACTTCCCCAGCGCCGCTCTCAGTTGTTCCGCCAGATCGGGCGGGACCGACGTTCGCAGCGCCCTATCGAATCGCTTCTGTTTCAGCGCCTTATCCACGCACTCGGATTTCGAGCAAATATATGCTCCCCGCCCCGGCATTTTCCCGCTCGGGTCGGGGACGACGCCTTCTCCCCTCGTGCGCGCTATCCTCATCAAATCGCCCTTGAAAGAGCGCGCTCCGCAGGCCACGCACATTCTTTCCGGCGTTTTCCGCTGTTTCATTTTAGGCCCGGCTGCATTTCCGGTCAACTGTCCGATGTAACAGTTCAGGAATGGTCGGTACGACTCTCCTCGCTGCTCACCCTTGGGAAAACACGAGCGTAATCCCCTCTCCCTTGAGGGAGAGGGTTATGGTGAGGGTGAAAGCGCTCTACATTCCTCAATTGTCACGCTGATGAAATACTGCCCATTTCTGAACTGTTACTGTCCGATATACCAATCATGGCTCTTTATCTGAAGCCTTGGTTTTCCGCTCGCGCTTCTTCTTGGTCTTGGCCGGTTCGGACTCGACGCTGCCCGCCGCCGCCGCGGTCTCCTCCGCCTGAGGCTCCGCCTCCTGGTCCACAACCATCTCCGGTTCTTCCACGAGCGCCGCCTCTTCCACCGGGTCCGCCGCGACGGCTTCGGCTTCCAGCGCCGGGGCTACAGGGACGCTTTCCCCCTCTTCCACCAGGACAGCTTCGACCTCTGGAGCAGGCTCGGCCGTCAACGCCGCCCGGGCCACCTGCGATTCGCTTCTGATATCGATCCGCCAGCCCGTTAGTCTCGCGGCCAGCCTGACGTTCTGACCGGACTTGCCAATCGCGAGCGAAAGCTGGCTGTCGGGAACAATCACCAGGGCCGTCTTCGTATTCTCGTCCACGGTAACGGAAGAAGCTTTGGCGGGGCTCAACGCCTCGCCGATAAACTTCGTCGTGTCCGCGTTCCAGCGCACTATATCGATCTTCTCGTCGTAGACTTCGTTCACGACTGCCTGGACCCTGCTGCCCCGATGCCCGACGCAGGCGCCGACAGGATCGACTTTTTCATCCGTTGACGCGACTGCGATCTTCGTTCGCGCGCCCGGTTCACGGGCCACGGACTTGATACTGACTATCCCCTCCCCGATCTCCGGCACTTCCAACTCGAAAAGCCGGCGGATCAAACTTGGATGGGTCCGCGAAACGATCACCTGCGGCCCCCTCGACGTCCGTCTGACTTCCAGGAGGTAGACCTTCACACGATCGTTAAAGCGATACGGCTCAGTGCCGACCTGTTCCGCCGGCGGCAGAAGCGCCTCCACTCTGCCCAGGTTTATGAACACGTTCCTGTTTTCCTTGTGCTGGACCGTGCCCGTCACAACCTCGCCCACACGTTCGCTGAACTCTTCGAAAACCTTCTCTCGCTCGGCTTCCCTGATCCGCTGCACGACAACCTGCTTTGCCGTCTGGGCCGCTATCCGGCCGAAATTCTCCGGCGTTACTTCGATCTCTACCATACCACCCGGCTCGACGGCCGGGTCGTGCTTGCGGGCTTCCTCGATAGTCATCTCGCCGTGAGGATTCTCGACCGTCTCGACCACGTCCCTTTGGCAGAAGACCTTGAACCCAACCTTGGTCGCCGCTACGCGAACCCTGACGTCACCGGTTGTGGCATAGTTCTTCTTGTACGCCGTCACCAGGGCCGACTGGATTGTCTCCATCAGCGCTTCCAACGGTATCTCTTTCTCTTTTTCTATCTGTCGGAGCGCGTCCAGGAAGTCAGCGTTCATACTCCTCGTTCTCCTGAGATTCTCTATAACATAAAAGAGTGGGCGTGCAAACCCACTCTTTTACATGCACATGATAGACCGACAAAAGTATAACAGGTCGAGCGGCTTTTGGCAAGGGAAGTCAGATCGGGAAACAGTTCAGTTCAGCGGGAACTCTACCCAGGTAACGGAACATGTGCCACCTGCCCCCTCTCCCCTTGGGCGGGAGAGGCCTGGGGTGAGGGGGGATCGGATATGTTACCCTGCCGGATCTTATGATCTTCCCGTGGAACTGAACTCCTGCTGAGACCGGATCGTCCAAGGTCGGGTCAGACAGGACCGACGCGTCCCGCTAGTCCGCCAACCGTCAACCGACAAACCAACCCCATCTAAAACCCCGTATTTCTACCAGTTGACAGTATGGTTAGCGCGTGGGAGTATTAAATGTTCGCCGTGCTTCCATCTACGTTCGCGCTTTCGTGGGAAGGTCGGATAAATGCGCGCGCCTAACGTTAGGACACCGGGAATACTTGTCATCGTTTTAGTCTGCCTGCTTTCCGCAACGGCTCGAGCCGACGTGCCGGTAACGCTGGCCGGACAGTGGGGCGGGCCATGCTGGGCGACCGCCGTTTCCGGCAATCGCGTCTACATGGGCATGGGGCCTCGCCTGGTCGTCGTTGACGTCTCCAGCCCATCCACCCCAACTGTTCTGGGCATGAGCCAGCTCTTGCCGGATGCGATATGGGGCATCGCGGTTTCCGGAAACTACGCCTATGTGGCGGTCTATTCCGCCGGCCTTCAGGTCATAGATGTTTCTAACCCCGCCTACCCCACACGAGTCGGGCAATGCGATACAAGCGGCTACGCTCGCGGAGTCGCGGTGTCCGGAAACTACGCTTGCGTGGCCGATGATTTCGCCGGCCTGCGGGTTATAGACGTCTCTAATCCCACCTTCCCGACCCTGAGCGGAGTATATGATACGACGGGGGCCGCCTTCAGCGTAGCGGTTTCCGGAAACTACGCCTATGTGGCAGACGACTATATGGGACTGCAGGTCATAGACATCTCCAATCCCGCCTCTCCGACCAGAACCGGGGGATATGACACAACCGGCTACGCCCACGGAGTCGCCCTATCCGGAAACTACGCGTACGTGGCGGACGATTACTCCGGCCTGCAAATCATCAACATCTCCAATCCCGCCTCACCGACTCTCACCGGAAACTGCGACACCAGCGGCATCGCCGGCGGCATTGCGGTCTCGGGAGGCTATGCCTACATTGCGGACTACTCTGAGGGCCTGCAGATCATAAATGTCTCCATCCCGGCGTTTCCGACCCTGACCGGGCGATGCGACACGGATGGCTACGCACAGGGGGTCGCTGTTTCAGGAAACTACGCCTACGTAGCTGATTACTCCGAAGGACTGCAAGTCATAGACGCTTCCAATCACGCTTACCCGGTCCGCGTCGGCGGACTGGACACGAGCGGATATGCCCTTGCCGTCGCAGTCTCCGGGACTCACGCATACGTCGCGGACTACTATTCCGGGCTGCAGGTTATGGACGTCTCCAACCCAGCCTCACCCGCGCCCGTCGGAGGGTATGACACAAGCGGCTGGGCATACGGCGTCGCTGTCTCCGGGAACTACGCCTACGTGGCAGACTATACCTCCGGCTTGCAGATTATCGACGTGTCCAATCCCGCCTCACCAACCCGAGTCGGAGGTTATGACACGACTGGCTACTCCCTTGGGGTCGCCGTCTCCGGCAACTATGCCTATGTGGCGGATTACGCATCCGGCCTTCAGATCATTAATATCACCAACCCCGCTGCCCCGACCCTCGCTGGAGGATACCGCACAGTCGCCTACGCCTACGCCGTTGCCGTCTCCGGAAACTATGCCTACGTGGCGGTCGGTGACTCCGGCCTACAGGTCATAGACGTCTCCAATCCCGCATTGCCGGTCCGGGTGGGAGTCCGTGACACGTCAGGAGTCGCCTGCGGCATTGTCGTCTCCGGCGGTTACGCGTACATAGCGGACTACACTTCCGGCGTTCAGATCATCAACATCTCAAATCCCGCTTCTCCGAGCATCGTCGGAACATGCGACACGAGCGGCCGCGCGCGAAGCGTCGCCCTCTGGGGGCATTATCTTTGCGTAGCGGACTACTCATTCGGAATGCAAATCATAGATATCTCCAACCCGGTTTTGCCGGTCCAGGTCGGAACCTATGACACCAGTGGTTACGCGCGTGGCGTCGCCGTGTTCGGTGACTATGCCTGCGTGGCGGACGACTACGGGGGGCTGGTTGCGCTGCGTATGGGCGACGCTCCGCCGACCGTGACCGCAATCACGCCCAACACCGGGGCGAACACCGGGAACGTGAGTATTACCGACCTCGCCGGCGGTGGCTTCCAGACTGGAGCAGCCGTCAAGCTCACAAAGACCGGCCAGGACGACGTAGTCGGCGCGGACGTAACCGTCGTTAGCTTGATCAAAATCACCTGCTCGTTCAACCTTACAGGCAAAGCAGTCGGTCAGTGGAATGTGATTGTCACGAACCCGGGCGGGCTGTACGCCGAGCTTGTCAACGGGTTCACGGTTACCGACGATCAGGCCCCGGTCATCAACTCCGTTACCCTCGATCCGACGATGTGCGCCGCCGGCGACCAGGTCCTGGTGACCGTGGACGCCACGGATAATGCGGCTGTGACGAGCGTTACCGCGAATGGGATATCGCTTACCAATTCGGCCGGCTCCACTTGGACAGGAGACATTGTGGCGGACTCGGCGCTGGGTCTCCATTCGGTGACTGTAATCGCACGTGACGCCGCCGATAACTCGACCACGGACGGAACCCACACCTATAAGACGGCTCCGATAGTCGTAACCAGCAACGCAGGCCTGTCCGGCGCGCCCGCCGGCGCTATGGCAGACGACTATCTGTATATCGCGTGTGGGCGCGTCTCTCGGATCGACTCCGACACATTCGACTTGGACGACGGCTCCGGCTCTCCCATCCGCGTCTCGGCGTCCGGCCACGGCCTGCAGACAGACGATTACGCCGGCGCCCGCGGCATCTGGCGGCCCGACCTATCTCCCGACACGCTGAGCTGCCTCGCTATTCACGTCACACTCCTGCAGCCCGCGGGACCGTAACCCCCTCCAAACTCCTACGTTCGCACGACTCCTCCGACTCCCCCGATCCCCCGTCCCCTCCGACTCCTCCGACTCCTTCGACTCTTTCGACTCCCTCGTAACAGTTCAGGAATGGTGAGTACCTGCCGGGCAACGTCATTCCGAGCAACCGACCCCGATGCATCGGGGTTATTTCGGAAAGGAACCACCCCGTTGTTTCGGGATTTGAGGGTTGGGCGGCATAC